>CAYFGG010000030.1:0-8221 GCA_964342795.1 uncultured archaeon
TATCCTCTGTAGCTGCAAATTTACCGTTAATATAATTTTGAACGTCTCTCATTCTGTACTCTTGTAATCTTCCGGATTAAAGTACCAACGATCATTATCAGGATCCCATTCGTCCCAAGTAGGTATGTCTTTTAATTTTTCAAGGTATTTCTTTGGAACAACACCTGAAACCAGAAACGCCTTTTGTCTCCTCAAAGGATATGGATTTCTAAGCTCCATTCCTAATACTCCTAGAATTCCTCTAGCTATGTACCATGAAGCCTGTGGATTCCAACCATGAGCAATTTTGATTACTACACCCAAACCTTCTGGATAATCATCGTGTATTATTGACAAGCCAAGCAGACCATCTGCACCTTCCTTGGCAATCACATCACCATTACACGTTTTGATGACTGTTGTATCCAGTCTGTTGAATCCTCCGACCAAATCGGGATTACGAATCATTGCCTCCCAAATCCAATTCTCATCCTTTTCCTTTGCTAATCCTGCATAGCATGTCGCCAATTCATTAACTGTGTTTGAAAGTGTTGGAAAGCCGTCTCCATCTCGGGCAATCCTCTGTGGATTCCATTCTTTACCTAAATAATGCCTTATTTGCTCTAGAAATGCAAAGAAAAAAGGATGGCTTGGTAAAGTGTAACCTGCACGATTCCAGCCTTTACGACGGCAACCTAGTAAGATAGCTGCATGTTGACCTGAAGAATTAGAATACCAACGCCTTGCCCTGCGCACTTGACGGCCAAATTGAACCAACGGTAAATCAAGTGGTGTTTGCATCAAACCCCAGTCTGATTTTGGGAGCAAAGACTGAGCTGCTTTAACATGTTCAGAGGTACCATTATGACTAGAAACAGATATTGCTTTTTGTTCCCAGTTAAGATCATCCAATTCATCAGCAAAAACCTTTAGCATTATTGGCTTCATCATCGAGCGCCCATAGCAAAGTACATTTCCACCAAAACTATGGATAGTTTTTCCTCCACTACACCAAGCGACTGCACCATGAATTGTGGTTTCGCTTACGTCATTTCTACGATAGTCAACCAACGGTTCCCACTCAACATCTCTACCTGTAGGGACGTCCCCCTCCGTTTCACCTAATGGACTGCTTGGATACAACTCACTGACGTCTGTTGGATGACTCAAGCTATCAGCTCCTCTACACGAGGAACAACTTTGTTCATGAAAGCTTCCATATTGCGTATTACTCTAGGGCTGTCATGATTAAAGAAATCGAACCAAGCCATTACGCAGTCATCTGGATGAAACCTGGCTGCAATCTGTTGAGAAACTTCTTCCACGTTTCCAATGACAGAATTATCTGCAGCTTTGGAAACTTTCATTGGATCTATAGTGCCTTCAAGGGCCCCCCAGTAAGAACTTAGAGACTTGTCAGCTTCTTCCTTTGCTGCTTTAGATCTTTCTGAATCTGATAAATTTGGTTCATCATTAACAAAAACCATCAGTGTTCTTGGCATGTAATTCCTCTTCCAAGGACCTCCATCTGAATGGTAATGTTTAGACATTCTATCATGTGTTGCCTCTATTAATTCAGGTGGTGTAATCGAAAGATTGAAGACCTTGACTGGGCGGAGTTCGTTCACGTCTTTTTGAAGTTGTGGATCGTGAGAACCAAGAACCAAATCTAACAAATCCCTATTCCAAGCTTGGGGGATGTTCTTTACATCCTCAAAAATATACCTATTAGGTATAGTAATACTATCTGGAGCTTCAGAAAGTGAATCTCTATCAATTATTGCGTGTTGAACTTTGTCCCAATCATCATCACTACGGAAATTAGAGCGAGTTAGAATTGTTTTTCTTACAGTGTCACTATTTACTATTTCACCATTCAATAATCTCAGAAATATTTCACATGCTTCTCCAAATATCTGCCCTCTCAGCGCAGGCCATGCTGATTCCTCAACAATATCTCTTGGAACAATTCCATAAGGCCTTGCCATGAATTCAAATCTACCTGCTGAAAAACCGATACGGAGCTTTCTTTTCTCGTTCTTGTTCATCCCATGAAGTGCCAGAAAAGCGCCTACTCTCTCCGCAATTCCTACTGGTCCTCCATGAGTCAGGAGACTCATTACTGCAGAACCAACGTGAATCTTTTTAGTTTTAGCAAACATTAAGTGAGCTAATTGGAAAAAGTCCGTGCATAATCCAACTTCACCTTCCCAATGAGGGACCACTGGATTTTTATTCATTTTTTGTACTTCTGTCGACAAATGGGCCTGTGCTACCCAAGCAGTTCCAAAACCTAACTCGTCTGCAGATTTTAGCTGTTCAAAGAAATTGTGAAACATTGTGTCTTCGTCAGGTGTGTAGCCCTCGACAGGTGTTTGAGCTATAGAAAGGAATATGTCAAAATCCATCAGATAGAACCTGTTCGTCCACCATCTACAGGAATACTAACGCCCCTGATGAAACTAGCCGCTGGTGAGGCTATGAAAGCTATGACTTTACCAAGTTCAGAAGGATCTGCTAAACGGCCTTCGGGAACCGTGCTTAACCAAGCTTTCTCAACATCATCTGGGCTTATTCCCTTTTGCTCTGAAAGTGTCGCCTTCAACTCCCCAAGACGTTCCGTATTCGTGAATCCTGGAAGAATATTGTTAATTGTGATATTAGGTGGTAATTCATTAGAATATGACTTTGACCAAGATGCCATGGCTCCTCTTATAGTATTACTAACTCCAAGTCCAATAATTGGCTCTTTTACAGATGTGGAGATGATATTTATTATCCGACCATAATCAGATTCAAGCATTCCGGGCAGAAGTAACTGCACTAATGTTTGAGATGCTAAAACATGTCTCCGAAAGGCTTTTTCAAAGTCCCCAGAATTAGCGTCTATTATGGCTCCAGAAGGGGGGCCACCTGAATTATTGATAAGTATCTGAAATAATCCATTTTCATCAATTTCTCTTTTTATACTTGTCGTTAATAAATTAATATCTTCTAAATCGCATTTAATTGAACCTCCTCCTGATGCGCTTCTTGACAAAATAACAGTACTGGCGCCGCACTCTTCAAGAGCAATTGCCGCTGCTTTGCCAATTCCCTTTGTACCACCACAGACTAAGGCTCTTTTCCCGCTAAGATTGATCATTCACTACCCTCCCAGCGTGAAAATATGTCTGAATCATACCCGAGCAAATCTAAGATGCGCCCCACAATAAAATCAATATTGTCGTCTAAAGTCTCAGGTTTATTGTAGAAGGGAGGTGAAGCTGGGGCGATTATAGCACCTGCATTAGATAATTTTAGCATATTATCTATGTATATTGTGCTCAGTGGTGTCTCTCTAGGGACCAAAATCAATTGGCGACGTTCCTTGAGCATAACTAGTGCAGCACGAGTAACAAGATTGTCAGATATACCTGCAGCCAATTTTCCTAGGGTAGTGCCCGAACAAGGGACAATAGCCATAGCCTTGGCTTTGAAAGATCCTGAGGCTATGCTTGCTGCTAGATTATCATTATCGTGAACTACATCTGCTAACTCTAGGACTTTTTTCCAACTCCTTCCATCGCCTTCGTGTTTATTCACAAGTGCTGCTGATGGACTACAAGTAAGATGTACTTCTACATCAAATTCTCTTAGAACCTCGAGCAGACGAATACCATAAGGAATACCTGATGCACCAGTTATTCCAACAACTATACGGTCCATTACGGTTGCTTATTCTGGGGATTCTTATAACCTTTGGTTTACTGCCTAACTTACCTATTTTATTCCACAGATAACGGTATAAGTGAGCACATTTCCAACGTATTATGGAAGGTCGGTTTACCGCGCCTGGCAAAATCATTCTTTTTGGGGAGCATGCTGTTGTTTACGGAAAACCTGCAATCGCAATCCCTGTAGCTGGCATGAGGGCAACTGCATGGAGTGAACCAGGTGAAGAAGGGATTACAATAAATGCAATGGATATTAAGAAGAAATACAAACTTGGCTCCAATGATAACCAATTCAGTGTCCTAGCTCAATCTATCTTAGCCATAAGTGATGAAAATGAACCGAATCTAACTATAAACCTAACGTCAAAACTACCACAAGGCTCTGGAATGGGAAGTAGTGCTGCAACATCTACTGCTGTTTGCAGAGCATTATCTGGCCATTTGGGCGTTAATCTAGCTGAAAATGAGATATCAGAACTGGTTTTTGAGGCTGAGAAAATAGTTCATGGAACTCCAAGCGGAATAGATAACACAGTAGTTGCATACGAAATGCCCGTCTACTTTGTAAAAGGAAAAAAACCTAGAACATTTGATCCAGGGAATATTTTCCGGCTGGTAATCGGGGATACTGGAATCGAAGCTTCGACCAAAGAAACTGTAGCTAATGTTAGAAAAGCTTGGCAAAAAGAACCTGGATTAATGGAAGGCTATTTCGATGAGATTGAAAAAGTTACTAGAAACGGAAAAATAGCTGTTGAAAAAGGCGATAGAGAACTAGTCGGAGAATTAATGGATGAAAATCATAAACTGTTGAATGCAATAGGTGTTGGACACAAAATTATTGAGAAGTTAATAGATATAGCACATGAAAAAGGGGCATTGGGTGCTAAGTTAACTGGAGGAGGTGGAGGAGGAAATATGGTGGCCCTTGCTGAGGACAAGGATTCCCAAAAGAAAATCTGTGATGCGATAACGGAAGCCGGATATAGGGCCTATCAGACTTCATTTGGAGAGCGACCATGAATCTAAGAGAATTCGTCGACTTATTAGAGGATAAAGGAAGACTACGAAGAATAACAAAAGAGGTAGACCCTATATATGAAGTGGCTGCCTTGATGGAAGAAGCTGGTGATACTCCTTTGTATCTGGAAAATGTAAAAGGAAGTATTATCCCATGTATAACTAATATTTGTTCAAGCAGAGAGTTAGTAGCTTTGGGCCTTGATTGTGCACCTAATGAAATCTTAGGAAAAATATCTGAGGCTGTAAGAAATGGAAAAGAACCCTATAAAGCAGAAGCTGAGGGGTACAAAGAAATCGAAAATAGTTTGGAAAAACTACCCATACTAACACATCAACCCATAGATGGTGGAGCATACATTTCATCAGCAATGGCAGTTGCTAATGACGAAGAATACGGAAGAAATCTTTCTTTTCATCGTGCTATGAAAATAGATAATCAGCATCTGGTTTTTAGAATTCTAGATCGGCATCTAATGGATTATATGAAAAGAGGACTCAAAGAATTCGCATACTGTAATGGAGTGTCAGTTCCAGTTTTGTTAGGAGCAGCAACATCTTTTGGAATAGAAGAAGACGAGATGTCTGTGGCGAATGCCTTAGCCGAATCACCAGTTATTGAAATTGCAGGGCACGTAATTCCACAATCTGAAGTAGTTATGATATGTGAATTCACCGGCGATATGCATGATGAGGGGCCATTTGTGGATCTTACTGAAACTCCAGACATTATACGAAAACAACCTGTGGCTCGAATTAAACGTATTTTTATCAGAGAGGATTCTGTTTTTCATGCACTGTTGCCTAGTGGACCTGAACACAAAGTCCTAATGGGAATGCCACGTGAACCGACTATATTCAATTCAGTTAACAAGATTGTTGAGTGTAAGGACGTTTTCATGACACATGGTGGTGGGTCTTGGTTGCATGGTGCTGTTTCTATCAAAAAGAAGAACGAAGATGATGGCTTGAAAGCTATTGATGCAGCTTTCGAGGGACATAAATCCATGAAACATGTGTGGATTGTTGATGATGACATTGATGTAACTAATCCTGCGGATATTGAATGGGCCATGGCTACTAGGTTTCAGGCTGACAAAGGCATAGTTATCAAAACTGGAGTTAAAGGATCGTCTTTGGACCCTAGCGCAAATCCAGAAACGAGAGGGACTGTCAAAGTAGGATTCGACTGTACAATGCCTCTTAATCGAGACAGAAGCGACTTCAGTAAAACAAAACCTGGAATGAAAGTGGAACTGGAAGAATATCTAGATTAAATGATTTTAACTTCTGAACAGAAGGAAATGCTAGATGGTGGGCAAGGACCTACTAAGCAAAAAGCAATGAGATTACTTGTCGATTTGGGAGAGGCTGCCTCTGCCAAGAGACTCATCAATGTGAAGTCTGCGCATGTATCAGGTGTATCGCCCTTAACTGGAGGTGACGGCTTAATCAGATTCTTGAAAGACCTAACATCTGACGATGCGTCAACTACAGCAGTTGAGACGACACTCAATTCAGCAGGCTGTGATCGGTCAAAATTTGAAGAAATGGATATACCTGCAAAGGATTACGTAGAAAAACAGCAAATCATACTTGATGCATACGAAAAATTAGGAATAAAATTGACATTGTCATGCACGCCTTATGACAATCTTAACATTGAAGGCAATGCAGCCTGGGCTGAATCAAACGCTGTCTGTTTTGCTAACTCTTACACAAAGTTAAGAACAAATAGAGAATCTGGATTGTCTGCGGTTGCCACTTCGATTTGTGGTTTTACACCAGAATATGGATTGCTTTTAGATGAGAATCGCATTCCAAACCTGAAAGTTACCGTCGAATGTGAACTAGAAGAACCTGTGGACTACTCAATTCTGGGAGATTGGATTGGAAAACAAATTAAACCTCAATGGAAAATGGAATACGGGCCGATTCCACATATCTTTGGAATAAAAAATTTAAGCCAAGAATGCAGAAAGGCATTGACTGCAGCAGCCGCGAATTATGGGTGCCCAATGTTATTTGTTGAAGACTTCACCGATACGCCACCATCTAAGAATTATGAAGATGAGATTAAATTCACAAAAAATGACCTCGAAAAACGATATTCGGAACTATCTCCTAAGAGTAGAGTCGATTTAGTAACCATTGGATGTCCACAAGCATCTTATGAAGAAATTGAAAGAACCGCACAGTTAGTCGATGGAAAAAAACTAGTTAAAGGAAAATTTTGGCTATTCACTTCATCTGAGAATTTTGCTAAAGCCAATAAAAATGAACTAATAAGAAAAGTAGAAGATGCAGGAGGGCTTGTTTTGAGAGAAACGTGTCCCGAAGTAGTTCATTACAACCACTCAAAGGTCAAACACATACTAACCAATTCAATGAAGGCAGAGCATTATCTGAAGTCAGGACTTAATTCTATCGACACTTCAGTAATGAAATTAGCTGATTGTATTGAGCATGCTTCTAAACCTGAAATCGTTACTGAGAAAATAGCAGATAAGGCTGTTAAAAAATCGGAAGTACAACAATCAAGAAAAACTTACCAAAAAGGTGAGTTGAGCATTATAGGTAAAGGTCTTCACTCACAGGAACAATGGGATATAGAGGGAGAATGCTTGGTCACCGATGTACCAATAACCTTTCTAGGCTTTGTCAATCGTGAAACTGGGACTATAGAGGAGGAGGGGCATCCTATAAATGGAAAATCGATTAAGGACAAAATTCTAATCTTTCCAAAAGGCAGTGGGTCAACTGTAGCCCCCTATGTTCTCCTAGGTCTGTTCTACAATGGCAATGGTCCAAAAGCGATAATCAATACTGATTTGGATCAACAGACAATACCTGCCTGCAGCTTGCTTGGAATTCCTTATGCTCATTCATTTCAGAATGACCCTTGCCAAAAAGTCAATACTGGTGATAGAATTAGGTTAAAATTAAGCAAGGGTAAGGTTAGACTCAACTGTTTAGAGAGGAGCTAAATGGAAATTGGAGTAATCGCTGGAGTAGTCATCCTAGGTTCTATAACTGGATATTTAGTAATTATAAACTTCATATATTTTCTGGCTCCAAATAAAAAATGGAAGACATTCCCAGAAAGATGCTCAAATTCTACAAAGTGTACGCGTGTTGCTGACGTAAACACTCGTGCCTATGGCCTAAAACCAATTTTAGTAAAAGAAAATCCAATAGTGGTGCAAGAGAAAATCGTGAAAATGATAACCGAAAAAACAAAAATGGATATACTCAATTCTAAAGAAGGATTTATTCACGCAGTCGATGTTACACTTTTTTTCAGATTCCATGACGATGTTGCCATAAAGATTTTTGAAGAAGATAATGTGGCAACTATCTGGCTACAAAGTCAATCGAGGCTAGGAATTTATGATTTGAATATGAATGAAAGACGTGTGCAAATGCTACACAAAATGATTTCAGATCTATAATAGTTTATTTGCGTATTCTTGAAAGTAGAGGGACTTTACGATTTTTACGCCATG
>CAYFGG010000031.1:0-8206 GCA_964342795.1 uncultured archaeon
GGGGAACATCTTCCTTTGATGTATCCTTGACTGTTCCAGCAGACGCCTTAGCAGGGTCGTCTTCATCATTTACAATGACGGCAGCGTCGGTAAGTGATTCTAGCGAGTCGGTATCACAAACATTTGTAGCTACAGTAGATCAACATTATGGCGTTCAACTGAGCGTTGATGCTGACTCAAAGTCCAAAGCGCCAGGTAATACAGCCGATTTCATTTTTAATGTTACAAACACAGGGAATGGAGAGGATACCTTTGACATTATGGTTGAAGGACCTGCTGTTTGGTCCCCTACTGCAAGTCAGTCTAGTATAACGATTGGCGCAGTGAGTAACGGCCAATTCATGGTTTCAGTTACTGTACCAGCAGACAAAGATGCTGGGGCAGAGAGTGGAGGAATAGCAGTTACAGTTACATCTTCGGATGGAGAAACAACAACTAGTCAAAATGTATCAGTTTCTACTGAGCAGGTTTATGATATATCTCTAAGTTATGCCTCTGGCTTTGATGGAGTTGTCACAGTCACTCAGGAAACCCAGCTGCAAATGAAGTTGAATATTACAAATAATGGTAATGGTGTAGACACGGTGGCATTGTCCATGGAAAACGAGCCGCCTTGGGCATCTCTTGGTTCTGAATCAATTCAAGTTGGACCTGGCCAGACCATAGGTGTGGTAGTTACCTTGTCCCCTAACACGGCAGCTCTTTCTGGAAGAGATTACACCTTCCAAGTGGTTGCAACATCTGGTGATGGTTCAGAGGCCAGAAGTCCAGATCTTACAGCTCAGATAGAGATTAAGGAAACAGAAGGTGAGGAAGTAGTAACAGAAGAATTAGAGGAAGAGGAAGAGAGTGGTCTTCCAGGCTTTGGTGCTTTGGCATCACTTCTAACACTAACCCTCATAGTACTGACACGTAGAAAAGATTAGTTTAGGCTAATCTTTATTCCTGTCACCTGAGGTCACCTTTATCCTAGCATGTCTGATATTCTGGATGATTGGTTGGCCGAAGATATCGGTAGAGGTGATGTTACAAGCAAGGCAGTTGTTAGAAATTCACCGTGTAAAGCAGATATCACTGGAGGTCCAGCAGTGCTTTCTGGAATAGATGTCTGTAAAGATCTATTTTCCAGAGTTAGTATAGAGTATAGCACAAAATTTTCTAATGGGGATAGGATTGGTCCAAAGACACGTGTTTTCTCCTTGCAGGGTAAATCCCATGATGTTCTTAGAGTCGAGCGTCTAGCTTTGAATTTGCTCTGTCATTTAAGCGGAATAGCAACATTTACGGCAGAGATTGTTAAGAAGGCTAAGTCCGCTAATCCCAAGGTCGAAATTCTTGCAACTAGAAAGACGATACCGGGTCTGCGTGAGATTGAGAAAGCCGCCGTAGTTCATGGTGGAGGAATGACTCATAGAATGAGATTGGACGATGCAATTTTGATAAAAGACAACCACTTGAAGTTGTGCAGGGATATAAATTCAGCAATTGAGAATTCTCGGCGCTCTAATCCAGACCTTATGATCGAAGTAGAAGCAGATAATTTTGAGCAGGCACTGGAGGCAACTAAATCTGGAGCTGACAGAGTTATGCTAGACAATTTTACACCTGCTTTGACACAAGAAACAGTTTCAAGTTTAAGGAAAATATCAAACATAGAAATAGAGTCTTCAGGAGGTATAACTCTAGAAAATGTAGATCTTTATGCGCCTTTTGTAGATTTTATCAGCCTTGGAAGTCTGACTATGGCAGCCCCTTCTGTTGATTTTTCTTTACATGTCAATTAACGTTAGAATCCTCTGTTTTGATCAAGACGATCCAAAGAAGTGCACAGCTAAGAGAATGGAGAGGTTCAATCTTTCACAAAATTACAATTCCCTTCGAAGTCTTCCTTTGGAAGGAATAGTTCTCGATCCCTTTTCAGATATAGTTTTATCAGCTTCAGATAGAATTCTTGCAGAGGTTGGAGGGATAGTTGGGGTTGATTGTTCTTGGAACCAAGCCGTTCCTACTTTTTCTAAGTTGAAGTTAATGGGGCTTGAGCCAAGAAGATTACCGGATGTTGTGCCTGCTAACCCTGTGAACTCTGGAAAGCTTGGTAAATTGACAACAGCTGAGGCTATTGCTACAGCTTTGATGATTTGTAATGAAGACGAACAGGCGTCTAAGATAATGTCAATTTTCAAGTGGGGTCCAGCCTTCTTGAATATTAATTCTGCTTTCTGGAGATAATAAACGGTATAAACTGTCTTAAGTTAGTAAAGTTCCATGTCTCCCCTGTCTTCAGTTGAGCATCAACCTAAATTTGTTTTTGAAGGAACCAATCATAGATTGTTCATAGGGGGGCGAGGCTTTGATTTTAAAGACTTGAAAGTTTTTTCATCAGAAGTAGCAGATTTGAATCTGGAGGGATTTGGAGAATCCCTTTACGATCTTTTGGATTTTGAGGAACCGAGAGTTATTTATGTGGTATCTAGGGCGGGATCTGAGGACTTGATACTACAGGGATGTCGAATAAAAGAGATTATAGGAAGTATCTGTAGAATTTCGTATATGCGTTTTCAGGCAGCATGACAATTGCCTTAATTTAGACAGTTCAATACGCCTCGTGTGGAAGTTGTTGATGTAGCAGTCATCGGTGGTGGACCAGCAGGGTCCTCTGCAGCTAGGGAAGCGGCCGAGCGCAGTCTTTCAGTCCTTCTATTTGATCATGCCCATCCTAGGCGCAAGGCATGTGGTGGCGGCCTCCCCGTAAAGGGAATTGAGTGGATGGATGCTCCAGACAGTTCGATAGAGTGTGAAATGTCTTCAATATCCTTTACCCTAAACAAAACTAAACTTAAGATTCCAGTCAATAAAGGTAAATTGATTCGTAGAGATGACTGGGACTTCTATCTCTACAACAGAGCGAAAGAAGCTGGTGCAGGCCACGTCGCTGAAAGGGTAACATCTCTTGAATTAGAACAAAATATATGGCTAATAAATGGGAAGTATAGGGCTAAGTACGTGATAGGTGCAGATGGTGTAAACGGTTTTACAAGACGTCACTTCATGGATCGCATTCCTAGAGAACACCTTTTCGCAGCAGGAGGATATTACTTAGGCATAAAGCCAGAAGAGAATGAGGTCGAATTTATTCTTGGGGCGCTTCCTGGTAAGGAGGGTTATTTGTGGGTTTTTCCAAAAAGTGATCACTATAATATAGGATATTGTTTCAATGCAGGTACTCCTGGAATGAAGGATGCTCTTCACAAGTTGATGGCGGAGAGATGGCCAGGAGAATTTGTTGGACGAAAATGGAAGCTATCTGAAACAGGGGACCTTGTTGATTGTCAGCAGTTCGGTTCAGCAATTCCTTCCTATAATGATTCAAAACTTTTTGACGAGCCTGTTTCCGGCGAAAACTGGGTTTTGTGCGGTGACGCTGCAGGCCATGTAAATCCTATACATGGTGAGGGCCTAAATCATGCAGCATTAGGAGGGCGCCTAGCAGCTAAAGCAATCTCTAAGGGCGATCCTACCTTATTTGAAAAATATTGGCGTTCGCATTACAGCCGTGATATGTACAGGGCCGCTAGTACAAAACACAAAATATACCGTCCATTTTTCATGAAAGTCGGATTTGCACTAGGAAAAACTCCGGCTATGTTTGGGATGCTCGCCTCACTCACTAGAGGCGAATATGAGGGTAAGGCAACTAGGAGTTTCTGGTTTAAATTACCATTAGCCATTCTTCAGGCAACATTTATGATGAAACACAAGGAACTTAAGAATATAACTTAGACATCCTTGGATTAGCTTTATTAAACCCGTTGGGTCGGACGGTTTCCTGAGGACACGCATATCATGAAACTACCCAGAAAAATCAAGATGTACAGTCCATATGCAAAAAAACACACAGTCCATGAGGTCGAGGTCGTTAAGAAGAAACGAGCCTCAGAATTAGCTAGAGGTCAGAGACTGTTCAGGAGAGTCACATCTGGTTATGGGGGTTTTCCAAGACCTAAACCAGAAGGTCGTGAAAAGCCAACAAAAAGAGTCTACGTCCGGTATAGATGTACTGAAACTGGTAAGGCGCATCACAGACCCAATATTAGGGCCAAAAAGTTTGAATTAACGGAGTAGTATGTCAAGCGATAGTAAGTTCTTGAGAGTTAAGAGTCCAGATAGTGATTACACAGTAATTATATTTGATAAGTGTGACACCGTCATTAAAGATCCAGTTACAGGTTCTACAATTGCTTTGCCTACTGGAGGGAAAGCTAAGATCCTAGGTGAGGTCTTGGAGGAACTGGAGTGAGTCTTCCAGAGACACCGGAAGAAGGCGAATACATAATTGGGCGCGTTATTGAAGTAAAGGATTTTGGTGCAAACCTAGAGTTGCTTGAATATTCTAATCAGAGAGCCTTCGTTCATATATCTGAAGTTGCTTCAGGTTGGGTAAAATACATTCGAGATTTTATCCGTGAAGGTCAAATGGTCGTTGCTAAAGTTACTAAAGTAAAGAAAGGAAGCAATATCGTAGATGCTTCAGTCCGCCAAGTCTCAGGTCACAGAAAACAAGAGAAAATAAGAGCCTGGAAGAACGAACAGAAGGCAATAAAACTCCTAGAATTAGTTTCCAAAACCTCGAAAGTGGCATTACCAACCTTGGAAAGTGAGATTCTATCCCAATTTCGTGAGACCTATGGAAGTTTGTATCTCGCTTTTGAAGCTGCAGTTACAGATGAGACAGCTTTCACTGATGAATGGAAGGGTAAATGGGTTTCAGACTTTGTCAAGATAGCCATTGATAATGTTACACCTCCATACGTTTCAATAGGAGGTACTTTTGATTTGGTATCTCATGATTCAAAAGGAGTAGAGAAGATACGGAAAGCTTTGATGAAGCCAAAGGCAGTACATGAAGATACAACTCTTAAAATAACATCTAATGGTTCTCCATCTTATAGAATTTCTATTAAAGCTCCAAATTATAAACAGGCCGAAGATGAATTGAAGGGAGCAGTAGACGCTGTTTTGAATACACTTAAATCAGAAGGCGGTATTGGATCCTTTGAGAGGTCCTAATGCAAACTTTGATACTTGAATGCAAGAAATGTAGAATATACACTATGAAGGATACTTGTGTCACGTGTTCTTCAAGAACTTCAAATCCACTCCCACCTCGTTTTTCACCACAGGATAAATATGGCAAATACCGTAGGATGTTGAGGTAAGATTAATGGGATTTACTGAAATCATTAAGACAGAAGATATTCAGCTAAAAGATGCAATCCTTCTAGAGGGCCTTCCTGGAGTTGGTAATGTCGGAAAATTGGCTGCAACTCACCTTATTGAAGAGCTTAAGGCCAAAAAATGTATGGAGATTTATTCATCACATTTCCCGCCACAAGTTCTCATTGATGATGATGGTATCGTGAAGTTAGTTAACAATGAATTGTATTATTACAATGGTTCCGGCAAAACGAGAGATTTATTGTTTTTGGTTGGAGAGTACCAAGGAATGGATTCCTCAGGGCAGTATGATTTATGCACACAGCTTGTTGATTTAGTAAAGCAAATAGGCGTTACTACAATCTACACTTTGGGAGGCTATGGTTTGGGGAAACTTGTCCCAGAACCACGAGTTTTAGGCGCAGCCACATCAAAAGAAATAGTGGAATCATTCAAATCAGCTGGTGTGGAATTCATAGAGGGTGAACCAGGTGCAGGCATAGTGGGCGCATCTGGTTTGTTACTCGGTTTAGGGAAACTTCAAGGTATTCAGGGAGGCTGTTTGATGGGTGAGACTAGTGGATATATGGTAGATCCAAAATCCGCAAGTGTAGTTCTTAAGTCGCTTCAGAAACTCTTGAACATAAAAATCGACTTGTCAGAACTTGAGCAAAGAGCTAAGCAAGTAGATTCAATTACAACTCAACTCAAGGAAATGGAAACTGGTGAGTCAGAAGATAGACCAGACGTTAATTATATTGGATGATTAAGCTGAGTTTCGACTCTGCAAATTGAATAATACTAATCCATCTTTTGCATCAACGCCCGCTAACTCTTGATAATTGTATCCAAGCGACTCTGATCCCCCCTTTCTATCAATAAAATATGCATAACTTCCAGCAGTATCAACATCAATATTGTCAGAGTAGTCATTTGGGTTCAAGTTTCCTTCACTTAAATCTGAAATAATGTTAATCAAATTTAGGCTCCCGAAATTTACTATAGAAGTCGGAGAAGCCAGACTCTGTTTTGAAACTAGATTCTGACCTAGTATGAGTTTTACTTGTGAGTAATCAATAACTTTGGTTTGATCGTTTATTGCCCAACTAGCGATTTCCTCAAAGTCAGTCATAACTTCCTCAGCTGAACATACTGTTAGTGGTTGGGGGATATCCTCCATAGTCATTATAGGATTATCAATAGAATCAACTTCTCCCGATATGTCGCTGTTGTTATACCTCATAATCCAACCATCTATGTTTTGTGCTTGCTCATTGTTGTGAGCCATAGTAAAGTTCCAGCTTTGTCCAGCCTTTGCAGTATAATTTGCCTCTACGACAAATGCATCCCTGTTTTTTGCCATTTGATCCTTTATGTAACTATCAAATTCAGATATTTCATCTCTTCCTTTTTGAATTCCTGTCTGTAAGTTAAAACCATTGGATATTCCACACTCGTGTTCAGCAGTCCCATTACCAAGTGCAGGTGCACCATCTATCCAGCTTTCGAATTCCCCAGTCTTGGGAGTACTTTCTGTCTTGCCCCATGAAGTTATAGGAACATCTGTGTAACCTTCCTCAACCTGTGTTGAAGCACCTTTATACTCTATATTAACGGAATACAATTTTCCCCCAGGTGATGTTGCATCAGAGTAAAGATTCATTTCAAATTTTAATGGCAAGCTGGATATTTCAGACATATAGAAGTCAAAGGAGTACTGATATTGGTATTCATAGCCTAAAATGGAGTCCGATACATACGATGTCTCTATTTTCAAAAGTGCAGTTTGAACATCCTTTATTTTCCCTCCATCTTCAACTTTCCAATTGAATTGAATGCCGCCTTCATTCACAACGCCCTTATTTCCCTCAGTTAGAGTCTTACCTATGTAAGATTCCCCATGTGGCAACAGTCCAGTATCACTTTCTCTAGGTACCCAGTCTGTTGCACTCTGCCAATACCATCGTTCACCTGTTAATGTATCTGAATATGAGGCGTTGGATTCAATTTCAGATCTCACAATTTCTAGCGATGCTATGTCTATGAATTGGTATTGGTGACTAGTTATCTGGCCATTCTCAAGTTTTGCAGGGTTTTCTCCTTCTTCAGTAATTGTTCCATCAATGTCATCCAGTGTTTGCTCTATGTATTTCTTGAATACACTACGCATATCTCCGTATCCATCCATAGCCTGTGTGCTCGGAGCCTTGATTCCTGCCCTCATCTCTCCTCCAAAGTTAATATCTAGTTCATTTATGACTACATCATTATCAATAAAGCCAAGTGGCAATGGTACATCCACAGTACTTTCAAAATTTACAGCTCCTTCTATGTTATAGACTGCATATTCTTCATATTTTTCATTGGGAACGTTTACGACAATTTTTTGTTCATTAAGTATCAACACTAGAGCACCTGTAAGAAGAAGTATCGTGACAGTACCTACTATTCCAACAGTCCTAATGCTTATTCCTTCTTCTTCCCCAATGGCAGAAGGCAACCAATTATCGTCTTCTACAGAGGCTTTAGAGTCATCTATTTTCTCTAAGTCTATTTCATTATCTCTATCAGATTCAGGTGAAGGAGCAGATAAATCAAGAGTATCATCCTCTTCTACTATATCGTTCTCTGAACTTTTAGCAGATTTACCTGTTTTCCAGAGCTCTTCATCTGCGCCCACAGTTCTTACGAATAGCTATTCTATTTTAGGTTAGTGCCAAGAAGACACTATAGGCTTAAGACTTTATTATCGCCACTAGGAAAGCTATAATCCCCACGATTCCACCCAGCATTCCTCCGATGAATGCTAACAATGAATTGTGTATTTCTACAGCGTCCCCTGTAGTGGTAAGATAATAGCCCAATCCCAATCCAATAATCAGGAAGAGAAAGCCAACATTCCTTGTCTTACTACTGCCGTAGTAAGCTATCAACAATCCCATTCCTAGCATAGATATCATCATTCCGACGATACCCATAGTTACTGCAATTT
>CAYFGG010000032.1:0-8062 GCA_964342795.1 uncultured archaeon
CAGCCGAGCTGGTGGCACTTTTCCGAGCAGTAGATTCTGACGAGAGACGTAATGTGATGACTACGTTATCAGAAGGATGGACTATGATTAGTGAGTTAATAGAGAAGTATGGAGAAGGAGCCCATGCTGCAATAACTTACTTTGAGAAGTTTAAATTGGTAGAATCACGCTGGGAGGTTAACAATGATACAGGAAGACCTGAGAAGAGTTACAGGACTTTTTACAACGCATTTCAAATTTCCACTTCATTAACCTTTGATGAGGCTCAAGAGCTTCTCACAGTTGTTTTGATGTCCGAAAAAGAATTCAAGAAGATGGAATCAAAGATTGTTGAGATGATCGGTGAAGATGGTACTTTTGCAAATGACATATCTAGAGATTTGAATATCACTTCATTAACTTTGAAGGCTTTGGTTAGAAGATCAGTGGAGTTTGATTTTAAAGGCCACAATATAGTGCCTTTAAAGGAGGAAGAATGAACGAAGGACCTGATATAGATGGTTCACTGCCTGGTCAAGAAATGGATGATGAAGTTGCCGAAGAGGAGATAAGAAGGGAAGGCAATATTGAGTCTGATTCTTCATCCCAATCAGATTTTGATTCTTGGGATTCCACTGCTAGTTCTGAGGCAGAGGAGTCATTGAGAGGATGGCTGTACCTTATTGCTGGTGCAGGATATGGTTTACTGGTAGTCTATCTCTTGTTGGTAATATGGATGGGTTATACTCTTCCAGTTCTTAGCGAGGGCGAAATCGAGGACACTAATGGAGCACTTACTACAGCACTTCTTATCGCAGCAATGTTCTATGTCACTATTTGGTTTTTTATGTCTGGTAAAAATCATTCATATTTTACAGAAGATCCAGATAAAGCGAAATTTTATGCAGGAATCATTGGCCTAGCGTCATTTGTGATTATCGCATTGAGTTGGGAAGAGCATAGTAGAGAAATGATTGTTTCAGCAATACTTACCTCTGTTTCAACTTGGTCTTATATACGTTCTTCAGAGATGAAGGCCTAAGAGCGGGGATCGCATAGCCTGGCCAATTGCGTTAGATTCAGGTTCTAATCCTTAGTGGTACGAGGGTTCGAATCCCTCTCCCCGCACCAGTTAATGTCTCCACATTGGCAGAATTGAATCATATCCAGCTAGGGGCACTCCAGTCATTGCTGCAGTTTCCTGATTACTTGTTCGTAGGTTCTCTGGACTTAAATCTGAGATATTGCCAATTCCTAGTGAACCTACTTTACCCGCCAAGTCACGGGCAAAATCGTTTAGTTCTTTGTTTGTACATTCTTTTTCTAAAAATATTCCAGAGCATCCCAAGGCTATCATTTTGGTTGCCGTATCAGCATTCAGCTCCTTACATGATACTAAAATGGTCATATCGTTCCTATATGTTCTGGCAGAGGATATTGCCGCTTCAATTGGAATTTGTAAACTTGAGAGTATAACTCCATCCGCACCAGACTTTTTGATAGCTGAGAGGTCATTCTGTATATCACCAGCACTCATCCTTACCATTATTGGAACTCTGTTTGCTGAACCTTGTCTTATCAATTCCACAACAAAGGCTAGATCACTAGGTCTTATCATGTCGAGTCTTCGATTTATGTCAGTTGCAGTAAGGTCAATTATAGCTAGATTAGCAGTTTCTAGATTGTCTGGAGCCTTTTCATTTAATTTCCATTCAGCATACGAAGGTGCATTTCCACCTCGCCAAAGCAAAGGAATAGTCAGATTCAGTGGCTCCTCTTTGCTATTGCCCATTGAAACGGATAATTCAAGCTCATCTAGTCCAGGTGTTCTTGGTCTTCTACTTAGAACGGCTGGGGCTAGCATCAATGTGTCACAAATTGAATTGTATTCAGTGTTCTTCGATGGTTTAGATGGTTTAATTTTACTCCTAACCGTTTTGAAATTCAGACCACTAGGATCTACTCCATAATCCTGTAGTGTTTTCTTGATAACTTTAAGGTCATTTGGTGTAGAATTGGTACTTTCTATGTTGTCATTCTCTTCAAAATGTCCACCTAGGAAAACTTTTCCCCCAGTCATCAGCCTGCCAATAGTTCCCTCTGCATCCCCACAAACAATTATTGTTCCACCAGACATGCAGGTAGCAATATCGCCTTGGACACCTCCAGAGACAATTAGATCTCCTCCTTTCATCGAAGGCCCAGCACTTCCTTTTACTGAGCCTTGTACTACGACAGTTCCACCTGACAATGAATGTCCTGCACCTTCACCACAGTTTCCATTGAGTATTATCTCTCCTTTGCTCATTCCATTCCCAACAAATCGGCCTGCATTTCCATTCAATACAATTCGGCTTCCATTGTTTAGGCCTGCTAGGTTATCGCCTGCGTCCCCATCAAAGGTGAGATCCTTTCCACTAGGCATGTTCACAGCTATACAGGGCTGCGATGCAAGGTTAGTGACCTTTGCAGATTGATTATTCTCTAGTCTCTTACGCAGCTGCTCGTTGATTACGCTCGACGTCCAAGATTCATCAGAATCTCCCATTCTGTGCCTATCTGTGACCAGTATTTACGTGATTAGGTTAGTGTCCTCTTTTGACCATGTACTCTAACAACCCTTCGAAAAGGCGTCTAGGTTCTTCATCAGGGTATTTTGAGAGTGTTTTTTGAACGCCTTCCAAATACCCGTTTGCTAGTGCGTGGCAAGCATCTAAAGCTCCACATTCGTCCATTATCGAAACAGCTTCAGATATTTCTTCATCAGTATTATTTTCATTCTCAAGAATCTCACTAAGTCTCTTCTTTTGGTCATCTGTGGTTCTATCCAGTGCCTCTATGACAAGCAATGTTTTCTTGCCTTGTCTGATGTCAGAACCTGAAGGTTTTCCTAGTATTTCCTCTGATGCGGTTGCATCTAGATAGTCATCCCAGATTTGGAACCCAAGCCCTACATTTGTTGCCATTTCCTCCAGAGTTCGCGCTTCTTCTTCGCTTGCGCCTCCAATCCTTGCACCCCCATATGCAGCCGCACCGAAGAGTATTGATGTTTTCAAACGAATCATCTCCATATAATCTTCAGGACTTACATTTTCTTCTTCCTCAAAATTAATGTCCAATTGCTGCCCTTCAGCAATCTTTCGGACAGTGTAAGCTATGTTCTGTACCAGATTGGATTTGATATCATCACCAACATTGCAGTCAGTTATCATCTCAAATGCGTATGAGAAGAGAGTATCACCCGCAAGTATAGCTGTTGAAAGTCCGTAAACTGTGTGACATGCAGCAACACCATGCCTCAAGTCATCATCATCCATTACATCATCATGGACTAGAGTGAAATTGTGTATAGCCTCTAGCGAGGCCGCAAAGGGTATTGCATTTCTAGCATCACCTCCCACCATTTCACAAGTTATTAATGCCATTACAGGTCGAAGTCTCTTTCCTCCTGCCATAGGTATATGGGCCGTTGCCTCATACAATTTTTTTGGTTCTCTTACTGTTAGATATTTACCCAATGCTTCTTCAACAGGCTTCGCTTTTTCTGCTATTTTCTCTTTAAGATTCATTTACATTCACCCATTTTGTGTAATTTTCCATCAGCGGCCTTGCTTGGGTTTTTGTGTGATTCCCATATGCCATTCAAGAAGTTTTCCTTGATAAGCCTAAACCAAGGACCTATCTTTTCATCACTATCAAATAGCATTTGTAAATCTTTAGGGTTTACATACTTGGTTTGTTCTATTTCGTTAGGATTTGGATTTATATCAACATTACATGTAATCGCAAATATGTAATCTATTTCATGTTCAATCCATTTATCATCAGCTCTAGCCTTGTAGTGCATTTTTGTTATGAAATGAAAATCACTTTCTCTTATCTTGTCTCCAGAGACCCCCAATTCCTGAATCATTTTCCTTTTTGCAGCTTTTTTGGCACCCTCAACACCATTCTTTTCAGAGTCTCTATAAAGTGGATGACTACAGCAGCTGTTAGCCCAGATTGCAGGGAAGGTGATTTTGTCTGAAGCCCTTTTTTGTATCAGCAACTCACCCTTGGAATTGAACAAAAGAACACTGAAAGCACGATGCAATTTTCCCTCGCCAAGGTGGCAGTTTACTTTCGTGTCTTGACCAATTATGTTATCTTCTTCATCTACGATTATACAGCGTTCATCCATCATTCGGATTTGCTCTTCATCATAGCCCTCAAGACTAGATATGTTATCAGTCATTATTGTGGGAGCAGGAAGGTCAATTAAAATTGATGTGCACACCAATCTCTTTAATTCGGCATTGTTTTGGTTATCTATGAGCAATCTTGATTTCATTCGTGAGTTAGGTATTGAGGACGTTAATTTAGGAGGTTTTTCAACAGAGTGGTTGGGCTCAGGAAGTAGCCTAGAATCTTTTTCACCAGCAGATGGTAGTTTAATTGCAACTGTAAATCAATGTGATTCTGGTGATTACGAGAAGATAATGCAGGAGGCCACATCGGCATTCAAAAGGTGGAGAATGGAACCTGCTCCCAAGAGAGGAGAAGTGGTTAGAAGATTAGGCAATGAATTTAGAAAATACAAAGAACCTCTTGGCAAATTAATTTCTTGGGAAATGGGAAAGATTCAGGCTGAGGGAGAAGGTGAGGTACAGGAAATGATTGACATAGCGGATTTTGCAGTCGGATTAAGCCGGCAATTGTATGGGAAGACAATGCACTCTGAAAGACCAGGCCACAGAATGTATGAACAATGGCATCCATTAGGCATTGTAGGTATAGTTACAGCTTTCAATTTCCCAGGCGCAGTGTGGGCTTGGAATGCCATGATTGCAGCAGTTTGTGGAGATACAATGGTTTGGAAACCATCATCAAAAACACCATTGACCTCAATAGCAATTCAAAACATTGTTAACAAGGTAATGGATCCAATGGGTTGGAAAGGAGTTATGAACCTACTAGTTGGAAGTAGTAGAGATGTTGGTGAAATGTTGATCCATGATCGTCGAGCTCCTCTAATCTCTGCGACTGGTTCTTGTGTGATGGGTCGTAAGATTGGTGGTGCAGTCTCGAAACGTTTGGGTCGCACACTTCTAGAGTTGGGTGGGAATAATGGAATTATTGTGATGCCAGATGCAGACATTGATCTTGCTTTGCGGGCAGTTCTTTTTGGTGCAGTTGGAACCTCAGGTCAAAGATGTACTACTACTCGTAGATTATTCCTTCACAATTCAATTTCTAGTAATCTCACTGAAAGATTGATAGCTTCTTATGGTCAAGTTAAGATTGGCGATCCGTTAGACGGCAGCACCTTGATGGGACCATTAGTGGATGAAAACGCAGTTAATGACTACAAAAACGCTTTGAAGATAGTAGAAGAACAGGGCGGAAAAATTCTTTGTGGAGGCAATGTTATCGACACCCCTGGTTATTTCGTCGAGCCAACAATAGTCTCCGCTACTATAGATATGGAAATAACTAGGGAGGAAACATTTGCACCTATCTTATATTTGTTTGATTTTGATTCTCTAGAAGAGGCAATAGGAGCACATAATTCTGTAGATCAAGGACTAAGTTCTTCAATTTTCACATCGGATATGCAATCAGTCGAGAATTTTCTCTCACATGCCGGTAGTGACTGCGGAATTGCGAATGTAAACATAGGAACTTCTGGTGCTGAAATAGGAGGAGCTTTTGGAGGTGAAAAGGATACTGGAGGAGGCCGTGAAGCAGGTTCAGACAGTTGGAAAGCGTATATGAGAAGACAGACCAATACTCTTAATTGGTCGGATGAGCTGCCGTTAGCACAGGGAATAGAGTTTGGTTAATGGGCGAAGACGAAGAACAACAATATATGCGTGTTCCTAAGGAACATGCTGAAGCAGTTATGGGGAAACTTGCTGACGCTGGATTGATTGATGAAGAAGCAGAGGTTAGATGGGAAGGCGATTTTGTTTCTTTTCCATTGATTTCTGGTTTATCTCCAAAAGATTAGTCCGTAGAAAGACAGACAATCTCAGGAATCAATTCATATAATTCGTCCCAATTTTTTGTATCCCTAGTATCAGTTGGTTTGTTTGGTATAAGCTCGTCTATCAGACTATCTACAGGGTCTATTCCTGTTTGATCATTGATTTCTTGCGAGGACACTATTGCAATCCCCATAGATACTACCAGTAGGTTGTATTCCGGGGCTTTCCAAACTTCGCCAATATAGAGTGTTTCAGAGCCTTTGGTGATGTTAATTCCCATTTCATCAGAACCTAGTCTTTCTGATTTTGCAGTTCCATTATAGATTACATATTGTGTTTGGTATCCCTGCTTGTTTGTTCTTTTGCCATCTTCTATGTGTGTGTCAAGATCTATTTCCTGCTCAAGAGACATATCATGAAATTGCTTGTCAAGTTCATTTAGCGCATCTCTTTCATCCAAATCGATGGGGACCTTTATTGCAATAACAAATAACATTGCAGGATATCCGTCACTATCACCTTCACTATCTTCTCCATCATCTACGTATAGGAAAAAAGAAGTAGAGGCAAATCCTAGTCCATATTCTTCATGTTGACTCATTGCCTTTTTCCACCCATTTCCTGAATCGCCTTGAATAAATGCTTCAGGAAGCTCAACACTTGCTGAATTATAGAGTGGCAATAGAAGCAGACATGGCAATATGATCATAATTGCTATGGTAGAACATGCTAAGGATCTCAGGGTCATTCTTTTCCAAGGCCTTGGTATTCCAGATAGTGCTCTTCCAGCAAAGTAAATAGGAGCTCCTATCATTAAGCTCAGAAGAAGAGGTTTCATATTCGAACTTGCAACAGTTACGAATAACCCAAGGAGCAATATTGCTGAAAAGATTAGGTATCCTGCATTTCTCACCTTTATACTTCTACCAAGAAGTTTGAACGACCATTTCGATTCTATGACTTCGATACCAATTTTCGTTAGAATAATTCTACAGACATATTTGGTCCAGCCTTCTTCAGCTTCAACTCCCTTCGCCTCGTTCGATTTTTTCCTATCTCTATGTATTATAAAGAAGCAAAAAGCCGTGGCAGTGAATAAGAATGTCCAGAATCCAGTCCGTGGTCCAAAAGAGCCAATATAGTAAGATATAAAGGCAAAGATTGCAGCCATCCATGCTGCCTTTAGCGCCCGAGACTCATTTTGTCCAATCAATTCAACATTTAGCATTTCAACCTCTTCATCAAGATTTTCTGCTTCCAGTATTATTTTCCCATCTTTTTTATCACCTACAAGAGCATTGATTCTTATCTCCGCCGCCATTTTGTCTAGTATCTCTGGCTCTGCTCGTACATTCCATTTCTTTGTTGGAGTTCCGATTGTCAAAGCCTCAGTTTTGATGTATTGACTTGCTATAGATAGAAGAACGAAAATGAGAAAGAAAATCAAGTTGCCAATGAATATAAGAGATAATGGAGTGAATAATAGCAGCCACCATCGTGAGAATCTTGGTACAAAGCCTCTTTTCAGATAATCTACGTTTTTACAAGGAACATCCCATAAGTGGAACTTATTCCCAAGAAATATCCGGAGGTTGGTTAATACTAGAATTGAGTCTCCTTTGTTGTCTAAAATAATATCTTCGTATTTTTTGAGTAGCTTCTCACTTGGCAGGAATTTGTCCGTTAAATCCACAAAGTTTATTCCATTAAGTCATATTTAAAACATGTTCATGAACTATTTTTAGAAATAGAAGTTACGAAGAGCAGATAAAGCCCTCATTATTGTAATAGTATGGAAACTCTTGATATGCTCAGGTTCGCTCTTGGAGCATCAATGCTTGGTTATGGGGCATGGACTGATCACAAAACTCGTAGAGTTCCTAATCAGACTTGGCTAATCTCAGGTACGATTGCATCTATACTATTAGCTTATGAGTTGACTACAGAGGATTACCCACTCTATGTTTGGACATTGTTATTTGCTACAGTAATTTTGTTTTACAATGCGTTTGTAGATGAGTATGTTCTGGATAGCAATCAAATGATGTTGTGGCGTTCAGCTCAAGTTCTTGGAATATTAGGTGCAGTCTACTTCTTAATTTCAGTCGAGAATGAGG
>CAYFGG010000033.1:0-7836 GCA_964342795.1 uncultured archaeon
CTATGTCAATCCAATCATATTTTTCTTCTTCTAAAAGTTCTTCAACGTTTCTATGGTGGACCTTACTATTCATTCCATTCATTTTCACATTACTAATTATAGTGTCGACAGCTAGTTTGGAATTGTCACAGAATTCAATGTTTATTCCTGCTTCAAGAGCTAACCTGATTCCCCTAACTCCTGAAGCCGATAGCCCATCAAGCATGATTCCATGAAAGTCAAATTGTTGAGCAAATGCAACATGTAAATCTCTACTCAACTTCATTGCCGGATTGTAGAATACTCCTTTGGCTTTTCCTGGACCTTTGTCCTTTCCGGAAAGGTTTGCTTTGAAAATCGCTTTACCTTCTTGAAATTCTTTCACACCATTCCGGTTTTAAGGATATTAACTGCCTTTGATGGTAATATTGCTGAATTGATAGGGGTGACTTCTAGTGTCCTCAAATCATCTCTCTTACGTATAGATTGTAGAAGTGGGTTTCTGGATCTCTTGTGCATGGTTATCAACATTGGTTTTCCGCACTTTAGAGCTTCCTTCAATATGGCACTAAATTCTTTTGATTCCGAAACCAGTTTACCTACTTCGTCAACTAATATGAGATCTGCTTCTTCTATTGCTCTCGCCACAGAATCTGTTGCTATCCTGTTGACTGCATCAAGTCTTATTCCCAATGGTGTTGATTCTGGCGTCCTTCCTGGAACTTTGGGTTTTACATCCCATCTGACCGATGCGGACAATTCTTCCTCGCCCGTGCTGTAATCCTTTAGATTGTACCCTATTATCTCTCCCTCCTCCTCAATAGGATGGGTGGTGAATCCACCGATAAGGAATTTATCCTCAATCATCTTGGCTATTCTTAGAACCGTTCTTGTTTTACCAGTACCAGGTTGACCAGAAATAGCAACTTTAACGGGAATCATGCTGGGCCTCTCTTAATTGGTGTGCATGTATAAAATATATGTCCCAGTGCCCAACTTAGTTCCTTAGCCTTTCAGGACATCCCTTTCTTCTGGAACAGCTATTACATTTTCCAGCTCTTTTGTGGTTGCGATGAGCTTCCATTTTTCCATCAAGAATGTCATTCATCTCTTCTATTTTTTCTACAACTAAGTTTTTCAGTTTTGGCTCCCATTCGACATTGTGTGGTTCGTTCTCAAACCCATATCTTATCTGCCCATGGCTGGGACTTCTCTGGAAAGTTTCCTCGCTTAGTAAACAATATGCTCCAATCTGGAGTACGTGACTGAAAAAAGGTGCTTTTGGTCTCCTTCCAGTCTTCACTTCCACAGGTATGTGTAAATCATTCTCTTTTATCATATAATCAGGTCTTCCAGCAAGGTTGTATTTTCGGGACTTTAAAATTGGAGTATCTTCAGTAAGCCCATCCGGGGTTTCAATTTTCTCTTCACCTAGTTTGTAATCATCCCGTAGTTGGTCAATCTTTTCAGTTGAGATCAGCAATCTATAAAGGAAAAAAGAAGCCACTAACATCCATCCAATGCCAATAATCAATAATATTACTCCCAAATTCTGATCTAAAGCATCTGTAGAGACCCATAGTATGACCATAGCAGCTGTTACTACAGTCATAATCACTCCGACAATGGTCATTAAAGTAGTTGAAGTTTCCCTTGATTTTTCTTCTTCCTTAAGTAAGTCTCTGAGTGAATTACCTATCTCTTTGTGCTTTTCGACTCCAGTATTAACCTCATCACCCTCTGCTTCAATACCTTTCAAATCTAAATACCAAGATAGTGGGCAATATCCGTAGCGCTCCATCTCTGAAGCTGAAATAACTTGCTTGGGCATGGGTTGAGTCCGGGGTTAAGTCCGAATTACAACATTTTGCCGGTAAGTAATAAAGTTGTTCTTTCAGAAACTAACATATTGATCGTGCCAAGCTAGGTTTCCATAATCAGCAATTTCATAGTTGTAAGCTAGCGTAAGTTTCTCCCCATCAACAATGAAATCTATACCTACTAACAGTTCATACGAATCAGAATGAGGTCCATCAAATAACAAAGGAGGCAGCTTTACGGATTGTTTGGCATTGAGTATGCCAGGATAATGCGTTTCTGTCTCCAACATTTCTGTACCGTTCCAAACAGACATCTTTACCTTAAGGTCTGTAACCTGTTTTGTACCTGTGTTACTTAGTTTTGATTGTACAAACAATGCTGAATAAGAACTGTGGTAAACCGTCTCTACTTCAATCTCAGTTCTGGGTATAACATAAGAATAACAAACGAATATCATTAGTAAGGCTAGAATGGCCACTCCAAATTTCACTATGATTCTTCTCTGTTGAGGTCCTATCATCACGTTATCGTAGCCTCCAAAGATGCAATGAAACTTGTACCAGGTTCGGGTAGGATGTAGTGTTTTTCGTTTTCACCTAATTCCGTATCCATTCCGTTCTTCTGAACTCCTAACCAAGTAGGTAGAATGTGGTGACCCCCGACGCTCTTCACTCTTAAATCCATAAGGACTGCTGAGGTGGTCAATTCAACAGGCCCTAGTTTGAGTTGTCCTCCAATAGAGAATGAAAGTTCACCTCCTTGGGCATTTTCTAACTCAAAAACAGGATATAATCCGAACAGTTGACTAGGTCTAATCTCGACATGTCTGACATCATTTGCGTAAATGACCATATAATCAAGATAGAATTCTGGTGTTGCTGGAGAATTTGTTGCTTGAAGATAAGCTCTTTCAATCCCTTGAGGCGAATCAATAACGTAATTGATTCCTTCTAATCTCATCGTAGTATTGTCTCCCACATTGGTAACATCCATAAAAGTCCCGGAATGACCACCAGTGTATCCCTCATCAACTTTCAATAAAACATCTATTTCTGGTGAACTTGTTGTAACAAATACATCCGGAAATCCTTGGAATACAAATGCCTTATCCATATCAAATTCGTAGTTTGGATTTATCCCCATATGGAATGATTCAGGCACATCATGTACAATCGCTTGTGCAGATTTCCAAGAACCATAATCTCTATTTGCGGTCTTGACCCAAATGTATTCCATTGGACCATCAGCTTCGTAAATTATGTCTATCTCTTTTCCAACAATTATGTCAGATCTGAGGTCTTTTGGAACTTCTGAGAAATAAACTTCATTGATAGCTGGTCGAGTTTGGTTGTGTGTCTTAAGGTAGGATCTTCCCATTCCTCCTGTCTGGTGAATATCAAAGATAGCATCCAATTCTCGTGTTTCGCTTTTGCCAGTCTGGAAATAAGCATCAATATTGTTATTTTTCCCGACTTCATCTAGGAATAGCTCTATCCCCGTTTCATTCCTACCTCTGTCCAGATCAAGATAAATCCAAGGAGTTTCAGGTGACCAGTCACCCAATTCCAAGTCAATTTTATCAGGTTCACCAAATTCGGTTTTGAGTTTGGCTGAAGTCACGGTTCCTTCAAGATATAATCTAAGAGCATCCCCAGCATCAGTTTGTTTAAGGACAATACCATGAGTCCATTCGGTAACAATGCCCGAAGTATTTCCCGAGTCTATTGCAAGAATTACTTTAGAAGGTGCACTTGAAGAAGCAAAATCAACATCGATATCATCTCCTAGACTGACATCCAGATTTATTTTTTCAGGAACATCTGGAACTGCAAGTTCTAGTTTATTTCCAGTGGTGCTTTCATCGATAAGAGCATAAACAGAACCCAAACCCTTGTTTGATTCAACAGTTATATTTCCAATTAGAGGATCATCCTCATTATCCTTATCATCGAGGAATATAGATGCATTCATGTCAAAGTTTTCTGGCAATTCATCGATTCTCAGTAGCACACTTTTGTTAGCAAAATTGTTTACATCTATGAGTAACCTTTGCATAGGTGGTGAGTCGTTATTGAAATCATCTAGAAGAACATCAACTCTTGCACCCTCGTCTATGGGATCCCAAACTCTAACACCTACCTCAGGAGAAACACCTCTAAGGTATGCCTTCATACTCATACCTCCATCATCTGACATATCGAGTGAAATGCCTTCAATCCATTCACTTTCCAATTCTTCATAATCTCCCAATTCAATTTCAAGTACTATTTCATCAAGTGCTGCATTCGCACTTATATTGAACTCAAGTAATTCTTCGTTAATATCCATTTCGATAGCCATGTCACTCGGGAGTCTAGGTATCATAGCCTCGATTCTATAGGGGTCTTCATCTTCCAATTGTTCTACGACTAGGTAAATTGGTCCAACTGGTTGGTCAGTAGTCAAATTCATACTCCCTTTCAAAGTTAAATTGTCAACAGTTGCATTCAATACTAGGTCAGCATTTATTTCGAGATCCAGCCCGACAGGGATATCTTCGATAAATATGGTAACCTTAGGCCCAATTATTCCGTCTTCTCTGAATATTACATAATCCGCAGTGTCTCTGTAATTGAAGTCTTCCAATTTCATGTTAAGATCTATTTTGTCTCCTCTGGAAGTGTAATTCACGTCAACTGATTGAGGAAGTCCTCGTAGAAGCATTCTAGCCCCTAGGACAGTACCTCCCTCAACGTCCTTTTGGCTGGACCAAAGTCCCTCTATCCATCGCGGTTCTTCATCGAGTAGTGTTATGTTTCCTTTGTCCACCCATGCAGTAACTGACACTTCTTCCTCCATGTTGTAAAGGAATCTAGCAACAGTCTCGAAAGATTCAACATTAGTTATGAGGTTCACAGATAACCCAGCAACAGTGTTGACCAGAGCAGTGCCAATATCTGATAGCGCTTCAATAAACCTAGCAACATCTTGGAGATCATTAACATCTCTTACATTGGCATTCATTATTCCATCTGTGTCAAGTATAGGTACTGTTACTACTATTTCAGCAGGTAAGGAATCAATCAAAACATAAGCATCAAGTCCAAGATAATCCTCTTCATATTCGGTATCGTCCACGGCTCCAACTTTGAATTGAACTGGTTTCATGTGATTGATTTTGAAATCAGCCAATTCTCCACTCCCGTCGTCATCTAACCTTAGAGATTGCAACCATACTAGACTTCCCGCTAGACTTGCAGTTTCTTCAGATAATCCTTTTTCATTTTGATAAAGCATTACTGAGCTTCCCTCGAAGTCAGCATGGTCCCATATCCAAACTGTGGCAATTTCATTTTCAGTAACATTAGTGATTGCAAAAGTGAAGTTGAACCAACTATCCGTAATAAGTCTGAGATTTCCATCAGAACTTGTGATTTCAGCAGAGCCTGGCAAATGTTCTAGGTTTACACGGGAATAAATTCCACTTGCGAAGCTGGTGAATGTGATATTCTCTATGATAACATTTGCATCATCTCCTCCAGCATAAACTAGATTTCCATTATCCACATTTAGTGTAGTGTTGGTTGGAACATTACTGAGAGTAATATTTGCCCAATGAGAAGTCTGACCATCACTATCTATTCCCTCAAAGTATACGCGAAATGGCTTATCCCGTTCAGGCCCCATTGATAGTGAAATATTAGTGACACCATTTCGAGAGTAGAAGTCAATGTCTCCAATGTCCGTTATTCTAGCACTGAAGCTGTAATCTTGATTCTTGGAAGATATTGATGCCCTAGAGTTGGGAGCATTAGAATCAAGATACGCAGATTCATTATATATTGCAAAGTAGTCATCTCCGCTTCCATCCTGCATTTCTAGGTATCTATCGCTTGTTAGATAGACAAATAAGTGATCAATATAGGTGAGTTCGTTTTCTCTGTTTCGAATTCTGGCGTAAACTTCTCCGTCGCCCTCCCCAATGGTGGATTGTAAGACTGCTTTTGGTATAGACCTAAGTAAATCTCCAACATAAACTATTCGCCCAGCTAAACCTAGCAGAATGTCACTTATGAATCCGCCAACTAGGTTCGCATCTAATCCTTCATCATCATTGTTGATAGGTATATTGGAGCCTCCAGTTTCGTCTAACTGGAGATTACCTTCTAGAACTAGATTTTCGGGTAGGTTATTTATTTCCAGACCTGTGAATAGTTGGTAATCGTGATCAGACCACGTTGCTCCCCTTCCATCCTCTGTGTAATATTCATAATCTCCATAAACGATTGATTCAATTGGCTCTGTTGCGTGGAATTCTACTACCGTCCAGTTTCTATCTGCCGTCGTTTCATTTCTAACTTCCAACCAAAACGCCGCATTTGGCATATTTAGTTCATTCAGACATACTATGTCTCCGCCTTCTCCTATACTGCAAACAGGGACACCAGTTATGTCAGCTACAATATGCGAAAGGAACGTATCTTCTCCTTCATCAGGTTTTAGGTTGTATTCGTAGTATTGGAATCCAAGGTTGAATTTTTTGTTTGTTTCACTTAGTGAAGTTGTTTCCGCAGGATGTGCAAAGACTTCGATTGCATCTCTTTCAACGTTGTTCTGTATAGTCTCAGATACAATCCTTACGCTTACTTTCTTAGGAACTTTTCCACGAGGATTTTCTAAATCAACTTTAATGAAAGTGATTTCCTCTAGCGCATCACCAGGATTAGATGTTGTTCCGCTACTCCAGTTGTATTTTAGATAACCAACAGCCACTTCCATGCTGTCTATCCCATTGTTAGTTGGGTCATTTGTTTTGTTGTTTGTCTCGATGGTTATTTCATAAGGTGCATTCACGTAATCAACATCCCCAGGATTTAATCCAATACCTCCACTACCATCAGGACCGATCGTGAAGATAAATTCTTCTATAACTACGGTCAGATTGTAGGTATCAGGGATTTCATTTGCCGGAAACTGTGTATTTACTCCCCAGACATACGTTTGATCACCCGCATCTTCACTTTCGGCATCTTGGTCATACGTGATTCCTCTAACAATTGCAACATCAAGAGTCTGATTTAGTTCCTGAATCTCTTCAAATTCAAATGCTATTCCTACATTTGCTTCAATACCAACATCACCATCTAGTGGATTGATATCAGTATCATCATTTAACAAATCATTGACGACGGGAACTAGCCTAGCTCTAATTTCATTCGCTCCGTCCTCATCTATATCTATAGGTATCCATGCAGCATCACTTTCATCTAGTCCACTCAATAAAGTTTCGATAAGAGCGAAAATAAATCCTTCTAGGCCCAGTGCTTCAAACCAAACAGAGATTAAATTGGCCGATGCACCCCATAGAGTTGTTATGAGAGTAGCCTCTTCAACGCCCTCCTCACAAGTTGCATTTATTGGAGCCCCATCTACACATCCACCGACATCAATTATTCCATTACCATTTGCATCGTATGACCAGTATATCAGGTAGGTTTCAGTAAAGATAGATGCTACAGTTCCCAAGAAAGAATCTTGATAGAAGTTAGTCTCACTTAACATAGTGTTCATTATGTCAGCTCTGACAGGTTCAGGATCATTTACAGTAACAGGTTCTAATCCCCTTTTCGAGTAATCATATGTTGTGGTCTTATAATCGACACTTGCATTAACATCTTCACTTTCATCTTTGGAATTAAGGAGAATCTCTCTATTTTCTAACATAGAAAGGTCCAATGCCCCGCCTTCATGGATGGACCTGAGGAAGTTTAAATCCTCGAATACAGTTTCGTTCACTTCATCGTTCCTTTGGTTCACGCTTTGAAAAAAGTCATCCAATTCCTGAGCAGTTCCATAATCTACTTTTATTGTTGGAGAATCGGAGGCAGTTGGAACAAGAACCACTTGAAGAATAAGAATCGCAACCACTGCAGAGGTCACTACCCTTTTTCGGTTCAGCAATTTGAAAGCTGATTTCCCCATTATTAACATTGAGAAACTAACTCTATAAATAAGGTATCAGTTGGAGATAATAGATTGATTTTATATAGAGAATCA
>CAYFGG010000034.1:0-7834 GCA_964342795.1 uncultured archaeon
ACTATTCTGAAGGAAGTAGAGGTTGAGCATCCTGCGGCAAAAATGGTTGTCGAAGTTGCTAAAACTCAGGATTCAGAATGTGGTGATGGAACTACAACAGCAGTTATTTTAGCAGGAGAATTACTGAAGAATGCTGAGGATCTTCTGGAACAAGGGGTTCATGCAACGGCCATATCAAATGGATATCGGAGGGCAGCCTCAGAGGCCGCATCAGTCCTAGAAAAAATAGCCAAACCAGTAAGTCGTAGTGATACTAAAACTTTGAAATCAATAGCAATTACTTCCATGACTGGTAAATCATCAGAGGCTAATGCAGAGTTTTTAGCAGATCTTACGGTCAAATCCGTAAAGGCTGTTGCAGAGGGTAGAGGCAAGACCACTGAGATAGATAGAGATAATATCAAGATTCAAAAGAAACAAGGTGGTTCCATATCTGATACCGAACTTATATCTGGAATTATAATCGACAAGGAACCAGTACACAGTGGCATGCCTCGTCATGTTTCTAAGGGTAAAGTGGCTTTAATTGATGCACCTTTAGAAATAAAGAAGACAGAGATAGAGTCAAAAATTCAGATTAATGATCCATCACAGATTCAGGCTTTCTTGGATCAAGAAGAATCAACAATAAAGAAAATGGTAGACACCATAAAGAATTCAGGAGCAAAGGTCTTGATTTGTCAAAAGGGAATTGATGATCTTGCTCAGCATTATCTAGCTAAGCATGATATAATGGCAATTCGAAGAGCTAAGAAGTCCGATATCGAAGCCTTAGCAAAGGCCACAGGAGGTCGTGTAGTATCTAACATTGAAGGTTTAAGCAAAGATGATCTTGGATTTGCAGGAATGGTAGAGGTCAGGAAAATAGGCGATGATGAAATGACCTTTGTTACTGACTGTAAAAACCCAAAAGCTGTTTCAGTCTTAGTTAGAGGGGGTAGCGAACATGTTGTGGATGAGATAGATAGAAATTTAGCTGATGCGATTGGTGTTGTTTCTCTGGTTATTCAGGATGGTAAAATAGTCACCGGGGGCGGAGCTACGGAGATTGAATTGGCTCTTAGATTGCGGAAATTTGCACCAAGAGTTGGAGGAAGAGAGCAGATGGCGATAGAGGCCTTCGCTCAAGCTATTGAGGTTGTTCCAAATACTTTGGCAGAGAATGCAGGTCTTGATGTCATTGATACTGTCATGGGCCTACGTAAAGCACATACCAAGAAAGGTAGAAATCAGCATGCTGGTTTAGATGTATTTACCGGGAAGGTCGTCAACATGAAATCTCGGAATGTCGTTGAACCTCTGAGAGTTAAAACTCAGGCATTAAGCAGTGCTACAGATGTCGCAACAATGATTCTCAGAATTGATGATGTCATTGCCTCTAAGCAACCTGAAGCGCCTGAAGGAGATGGCGATGATGGTATGGGAGGCATGCCTCCGGGAATGATGTAGATTTAATTTCGAGAAGGATCTTTTGCTTCTGGGTTAATATCTAGTGTCTTTAGGGCATTTTCAGCTTTAGATTTGGATAATTTTCCTTCACTTAGTAGAGTGCTTATCGCAGCAGCAGCTATGTAATCAGCATCCATTTCGAAGAATTTTCTCAGGTTTTCTCTAGTGTCGCTCCTTCCAAATCCATCTGTTCCCAGACTAATATATTTTCCAGAAACCCATTTCTCTATCATATCAGGTACGGCTCTCATATGATCAGTTGCTACTATAGTGATATGTTCCTTTTCCCCTAATACCGAAGTAATGTAAGGTACTTTTGGTTTTTTGGTTGGATTTAGCAAGTTCCATCTATCACATGCAAGTGCGTCTCTCCTCAAACCTCCAAAGCTAGTTGCACTCCAGATTTCACTTTTTATTCCAAAGCTGTTAAGAATCTCACTTGCTCTCAATATTTGTTGCATTATTGGTCCACTACCCATTAATCGGACATCGGCATTTCTGGAGCCTTTAAATTTGTATAATCCTTGAATTATGCCCTTCTCAGCGTTCTTAGGTATAGGCGGCATTGGATAATTTTCATTGTATAAGGTCATATAGTAGAAGACATCTTCATTATTCTCATACATTCTTCTCAAGCCTTCTTTGACAATCACACCTATTTCATAAGCGAAGGCAGGGTCATAGGCTATACAATTGGGTACTGTTGTTGCAGTCAGTAAACTATGCCCATCTTGATGTTGTAATCCTTCACCATTGAGCGTTGTTCTTCCTGCAGTCGCACCCAGCAAGAATCCTCTTGCTCGGGAATCCGCAGCACACCATATTTGATCCCCTACTCTTTGAAAACCAAACATTGAATAATAGATATAGAATGGAATTGTTGGTTTACCTACACTTGAGTATGCAGTTCCAGCGGCAGTAAAACTACTCATTGCTCCAGCTTCAGAGATTCCTTCCTCTAGTATTTGCCCACTCTCGGATTCTTTATAACTTAGAAGTAGCTCTGAGTCAACAGGAGTGTATATCTGTCCTTGAGCATTATATATCTTAAATTCTGTAAATAGAGCTTCCATTCCAAAGGTTCGTGCTTCATCTGGAACTATAGGAACTATCAAGTTTCCTATTTTCTCATCTTTGATTAAATTCCTTAGAAGTCTTACAAATGCCATTGTTGTTGAAACTTCTTGACCCTCTGGTGTTCCTTTATCAAATTCAGTAAATGCACTTTTGTCTGGCATGTGGAATCCGCTGTACGTTGCTTTTCTTTTTGGGAGAGGTCCCTCCAGTTCATTCCTGCGTTCCATTAGATATTTGATTTCTTCACTATCAGCTGCGGGTTTGTAGTATGGCATTTTATCCAATTCTGAATCTGTAAATGGTATCTCAAGTAGATCTCTGAAGTATTGCCAATCTGATTTATCTAGTCCCTTTTTTTGATGCGTCATATTGCGTGCTTCGAAACTTTTTCCTAATGCCCAGCCTTTGACCGTTTTAGCAAGGATGACAGTGGGTTGTCCCTTGTGATTTACAGCTTCGTTGTATGCTGCATAGAGTTTTTGTGAATCGTGTCCTCCTCTCCTTAGCTTAGTTAATCTTTTGTCGTCCAAATTTTCCACTAATTTAGTTAGTTCTGGTTCTGGGCCAAAGAAATTTTTACGGATGTAATCACCAGATGATGCAGCTAAAGTTTGGTAATCCCCGTCAACGGTTGTCTCCATTTTTCGAAGAAGATAGCCCATTTCATCCTCTTGTAACAAAGGATCCCAGTCTCTTCCCCAAAGGACCTTTATTACATTCCATCCAGAACCTCTGAAAATTGCTTCTAATTCTTGGATAATCTTTCCGTTTCCCCTAACAGGTCCGTCCAAGCGCTGAAGATTACAATTTACTACGAAAGTAAGGTTGTCCAGTTTTTCTCTGTGTGCCAAGTGTAATGCGTGCAAAGTTTCAGGTTCATCACATTCACCATCGCCTAAAAAAGCCCAGACACGACTTTCCGAAGTGTCTATTATTTCTCTTTCTCTCAGATACCTCAGGAATCTAGCGTGATAGATTGCATTTGTGGGCCCTAGTCCCATTGAGACTGTAGGAAATTCCCAAAATTCAGGCATTAATCTTGGATGCGGATAGCTAGATAGTCCATCCCCAAATGCTTCTCTTCTAAAATGGTCGAGATGTTCCTCAGTTAATCTTCCTTCAAGATAGGCTCTTGAGTATATTCCAGGAGATGCATGACCCTGGAAATATATGAAGTCTCCAATTCCTTTGTCTTTACCTTTGAAAAAGTGATGGAAGCCAACTTCGTACAAGCTTGCTGCAGATGCGTATGTAGATATATGGCCGCCAATTCCAGAAAAATTCTTATTTGCCTTGGAAACCATCATTGCAGCATTCCATCGAATAATTCTCCTGATTTTTCTTTCGATGGTTTCGTCTCCAGGATATTCAGGTTCAGATTCAGGAGGTATAGTGTTAACGTAAGGGCTGTTTGTTAGTAGTGGTATTGCAATGTTTCTGTCTCTAGCTTCTCTAATAAGTGTGTGGAGGAGATATCTGGCTCTTTCTTGGCCCTTTACATCAATTATAGATTCGATTGAGTCTACCCACTCTTCGGTCTCTTGTGGGTCTCTATCTGGCAACTGTTGTCTATATCCCTTTTTCATATTCTATCATCCCTGAAGATGTCACTAAAACATCTTTTTGGTCTTACCTGATTTTTATTTTTCTGCATTACATACCCCATTAAAAGTGGGACGTAAACCGTAGCCTCCCCCCAAACCATAACTTCTTCCATTTCCGAGTCGTTCTTACCCCATGATATTGCCTCTTTAAGGGTGGACCCAGATAGTCCACCATCCCTTACATCTGCGGTACTTATTTGGATTCCAAATTTGTGTTTATTCACTTGATGTCCTAACATTTCAGCCATGACAACTGCGTCTTGGGCATAATTCTTTGGCACGCCTCCTCCAATTACAATAATACCAGTATTTCCACATTCACTTTTCAACTGAGCTATTTCTCTTAGGTCTTTGATAGCATCAATTCCTATTCCTCCTCTGTTGGAATTTTTATTCATTGCAATGCCTATTCCTAAGGATGAATCGTTTATGGCAGGGATAAATATTGGAATTTTATGTTCATAGGCTGCTTGTGCAACACTATCCTTGACAGAATCTGAACTGGACAACCATTTTCCTACAAATTTCATATATTCTCTGCTTGAGTAATATCCTTCTGGCATCTCAGAGGCAATCTTTTTGAAAGTTAAATCAACTTGCCTGAGAGCCATTTCATCTAATAGATGATCATACACTCTATCGATTCCTAGGCGTTGCAGCTCTGAGTCATCTATTTCCGAATCGCAAATGTAGTGCTTATGACCTAGTGCTTCCAACATGTCTTGTTCAAACAAAGCTCCTGTACAGACCAGAACATCTACTAGGTTGTCACGTATACAATCTATAGTTATTTGTCTAAGTCCCGCTCCAAATAGACTTCCTGCCATTGACCATATTATTCCAGTTTCTTCTTTCGTCTGTTTGTAGTATAGCTTTGCAGCTTGGCCAATTTTTCTTGCTTGGAAACTAGCCCTCGAATACGCTTCAATTGTTTCAATAAGGTCTTCTTTGATAATGATTTGTTGAACCTCATCAGACATAAGGTCTTTTTTTCTTTTTATTTCCTCAGCACTCAGCTCTATAATTGGTAGTTTTGGAATTGTATTCTTTTTCAAATTGATTCACTTCCAGTTATCATGAGTCTTTTCTTTCCTCTAATCCTAATTGCAGTTCTACCTCTTTCAGTTAACTGGTCCAGTAAATGTTTGTCATTAGTTGCTATGATGTACCCTTTTGCAGAAGCATCTAGTAACATTTCATCAGCATATCCAGGTCCTATATCTAAGATATTCATTTTTTCGCAATATTTGAGGGCCGCTTTCGCCTCTTTAGTTCCTAGTTTCTTAAGTTCTGAAATAACACAATTAGGTATTGCTACATCAAAACCGGGGGCAACATCTTGCAATGCTTCTACAAAGTCCGCTCCTCCATCAAACATCCACAAAACAATATTTGTATCTACTAAAACAGTTTTCATCAATTGATAATTCCGTAACCTATCAAGTGCCACTTCCCATCAACCTGTCTACTCAAAGCAATTCTTTGTCCAACTGGGGCACAAACGGGAATTGAAAGTTTCATTTCTACGATATTATCCTTAACGGTAATGGGTACTCCTACACTGGTTCTTGTACCTACTGTTATAACTAATGGTTCTTTGGTCTTTAATTCTTCTACATCTTGTATATTCTTTGTTCCTACAACTCTATCTAGCAATTCGGTTTCTATTCTTAGTTGTTCCCACACTGGTGGTAGACTCTCAGGTTTACCAATAACATTTCCGAGCAGGGAGTCAGACTTTGTAGTAGCTGGATCAAGGCTAGTTCCTATGGCTACTAATCCTCCTGGTCCAAGGCTCTTCCTTGCAATTCCACTATGTAAGCTTTCTACTTCCGCAGTTATTGGTTCTATACCTTTCTTTGTTGTTCTTCCCGGTCTAATTTCTAGTTTATCTCCGATTTTGACTTGACCTCTACTTATTGTGCCTCCTAAAACTCCGCCCTTGATGTTCTTTGGCAATGTTCCAGGTTTGTTTATGTCAAATGATCTCGCGATATTCATTTGAAAGTCATTTTTTAGATCTTTCTTAGGTGTTGGAAATAGTTCTTCTATAGCTTCTATAAGTAAATCTATATTTCGATTGTGATGTGCTGATACAGGCACTATGGGAGCGTCTTCAAGAAGTGAACCTTTTAGGAATTCTTTAATCTCTTTATATGATTCCAATGCTCTCTCTTTAGAACAAACATCAATCTTGCTTTGAACAACTATGAAATTATTAAACCCCATTATTTCAAGGGCTGAAAGATGTTCTCTGGTTTGTGGTTGAGGGCATTTCTCATTTGCCGCGATTATCAATATGGCCGCGTCCATTATAGCAGCTCCACTCAGCATTACAGCCATCAATGTTTCATGTCCTGGTGCATCAACAAAGCTAACAGTTCGTAAGTGTTCTAGCTTTCCACCTTTGTATTCCTTTTTGTCCGGTTCAGAAGTATAATGAACTCCTCCTTTTTTCATAGTAATACGATAAAAATCAGCATCGGCATAACCGAGTTTTATTGAGATTCCTCTCTTCAATTCTTCGCTGTGTTGGTCCGTCCACTTGCCAGTAAGTGCTTGAGTTAATGTGGTCTTACCATGGTCTACATGCCCTACCATTCCGATATTGATTTCGGGTTGAGGGGCCGCGGACAGTGTTAAGCCTCCTCTGGTTTAAACAGCTCCTCTATAGACTTTGGCCCGTATTCAATTATTTTCAAATTAATCTGAGATATTTCCCCGCTCAGACTTCTCCCTCTGATAAGCTTGCGTTTACGTTGACCATCTTTTAAAGGAGTGAAACCCACTGAGTTGGTCATTAGAAGTCTCCTTCTCTGGTTTCCAGTAATGTCGCCTCTCATAGGGACTCCTGAACCATCTGAGCCACCTGTAATCTTTAATTTATATCCAGGAAGATCAAGGAATATTCCATCTATTTCTTCACCTACTGATTTTCCAACGAGAGCGTTTGATTTCTCTTCAGATAGGACCTTAGGATAGGCCATTTTGCTTTTCGGATCCGATATTACGGTTTTGAACTCAGCCATATATCACCTTAGAGGTAGATTTGGCGTCATAAATGCTAATATTTAAAGAATGGTGCGAAAGTAACAATTAAATACTCGATAATGAACTAATGTGCATGGGGCTATTGGTTATTGCAATAGATAGGGACAACGATTTGGGTCGTAAAACAGGAATTCGTAGTCCAGTCATTGGTAGGGAACCTAATGTCAAAGCAGCTTTAGAACTTGGTCTTTCGGATCCTGAGGAAAGTGACACGAACACTATGCTTGCTGCAATTAGAACATATGATCAATTAGTAAAAGAAGAGGACAAAGTGGAAATTGTGACTATCTGTGGAGATGTTAGAGTCGGAACCAAGTCAGATATGAAAATTGCTAATACTTTGGATCAAGTGATTGCAAAGACCAAGGCTACTCGAGCAATATTGGTCAGTGATGGTGCTGAAGATCGAGAATTAGAGCCAATAATCCGCTCACGTTTGCGTATAGATTCAACTCGCATGGTGGTCGTTCAACAATCACGACCTATCGAGGACACACTTTATACTATAGTTCACAAAATGGAAGATCCAAAGATTCAAAGGCAGTTCATATTTCCTATAGCATTAGTTGCTTTTGTTTACGGTATTCTATTGTGGTTTGGTCTTTCTGACATCGCAGCAGGGGCAATTTGGGTTGTTCTTGGTGGATACATGC
>CAYFGG010000035.1:0-7464 GCA_964342795.1 uncultured archaeon
AGATTAATTACCAAGGTTCGTTTTTGACACCGATTTTATAACCGATAATATTCACACCTCTATGAAGAATTGGTGTTACAATCAGTAAAGTAAACAGAGGTACATTCCACCAACCGCCACTCCATATCAAATAAATTAAATAAGGGCTATCATATTCTGTACCACCAACTAATTCAATCATGAAATAGGCCACGAAAGAACCTATATTGATTAGTAGCAAGGACATGACAATAAAATCGTACATATCTAATAAGGGATACTTGGCACCTCGCCCCAGATTCTGTCTACGTTTAAAGAACGACGCAGTCAAATCCCCCAATAACGCTCCAAAGGATAAAAGAAAGAACGTTAGAAGAGGATTCCCCCCCCAGAAAGTATCAAAGTAGTATATTCTATATGGTGAATTGAGTAGACTTTCCATAAATGAGGTTCCAAAGTTCAGTTGTACATATCCTACAATAATTCCTCCTATTGTCCCTCCTAGAAGTCCACTCCAAGTTTTTCCGTCTCCCAAAATTCGATTTCCATCACTGTGCATTTTTCCCTGATCAATTGGGAATCGTCCGCCTGTGATAACGGCAATTGTGTTGGCTAAGTATGCAGGCATCATTAACCACAGAGTAATGAAGACTACAGCGATTTGGCCGTTTGTATCGGAAATATCACATTCAATGTAACACATCAATTCCCTCCTAGTTCGGTTTTCAAATTCTCGATAACTTCAACAGGAGTAGGATCTACATTGTTTAATTTGGCTAATTCAATTGAAATTAAATCTCCCAAAATTATCATACTCATAATTCTTGCTAAGGGTGTCTTTCCTTTAGCAGTGCATTCAACAATTTTCACATTATCCCAAGCAACGTTCTTGGTAGCTTCAAATCGATTCTTGATTTGTGCATTTTCATTATTGTCTCTGATTAGAATCACAGACATTTGATTATTAGGTAGTGTCCAACCAACTATTTCATTATGATTCATTTCAGGTATCTGATGATTAAATGCCAATTGTTTTGCATTCTCTTCTATTTGGCATCTCCATCTGTATGCTACAGGGTTCATTAAATCACTAGAATAAATGCAAGGAATTGTCCCTTTTAGTTGAGAAGCTATGTTTTTAGCTTCGTCAAGGGGCAATGCAAGTTTACCGACCTCTTTACTTTGTTCTTCAAGGTTTGGCAGGCCTATTCTATAGCTTAATGCTTTCAGAAGCAGAGGAAGTGCAGCTCTTGGTTGATGTCCTTTTTCTATTTCAGTCACATAAAGCTGGTTTTCTTCAGCCAGCTTCTTCAGTTTACCACCTGTAGTAATAACTTCAAGTTCACATCCTAAATCTATAGCTGCCCTAGCGGCTGACAAGGTTTCGGCAGTATTACCTGAGTAGGAGACGCAAATTACAAGACATTCTTTAGTAATCCATTTAGGCAAGCCATAGTTATTCCAAGAATTCACTTGGCCAAAATTTGTTGCATCGCTAATGGCTGAGAGTATCTCTCCACCAATTCCAGATCCTCCCATTCCAGAAACAATAATTTGGCTTCTTCTGATGTCTGAAAGTTTAGGCACTTTCTGTTTCCACATTTCCAAGAAATTCAATGTGTCATCTTCGATGTTAATCATCCTAACCAAGTCTATATTTGTTAGTTAATAAGTATGAAGGTCACAGTTTCAACCGTCGGAAGTCTTTTTATTACCCAATTTGCGTAGGATATTGTTCGCACGCGGACGAGAGGAGCAAAATGATTAGTGGACGTTTGTCAAACAAGGACGCTAGAAAGACGGTTGTGGCCTTTGCATTTGTAGGTATGCTGGTGGCTAGCATGATGGTCGTTAACAATGTAGATGCAGCAGCATCGAAGGTGACTATTCAGTCAGATATTGATGAGGCTGATGTAGAAGTTGGTGATTATGCCGTTGCTACTCTTACACTAACCAATACGGACACTACAGATTTCAGGAAGATGGAGGTCTACATGTCCCATTCATGGTCTGATGGCGCTTGGACAACTTATTTTTTGGACACAGATATGAACCCCATAGATGGTAATATAGTTCAGCTATCTAAGGGTGCAACTGCAACAATCAAAGTTGCCATGTTTTGTCAAGGAGCTTGTGAGGCAGGAGATACAAACACAATAACGATTAATGGTTTAACAGATCCTAAGTGGTTTTCTGGTAGTACTGGTTCTGGTTGTGGAAGTGATGATTGTGAAACTGACACATCACCCGCTTCAGCTTCATCAAATGTTACCAATACGATTACCATAGATTTGACAGCAAGAGAGCCCTATGGAATAACCTTAGACTGTGATGCAGCATCCAGTACAGGAGATAACAAGATGTTCCAAGATAGTACCTATCAGTGGGGATACACTCTTACTAACACTGGCTGGAATACAGATACATATCAATTTGCTGCTGAAGTAACAAGTGATTCGGGTGCAGAAGTTGGTTTCTGGGAAGTTGGACCTGGTTTAGCTAACGGTAAAGAACTGACTGGACAAAGTGACAGTTCTACAACTGCAGTTCACTCAGCAGAGGGTACGATTAGCATAAAACCTGCATCTGATGCAAGGCCTGGTGTTTACAATATTAAACTTACAATTTCTTCAACTGGTGGAGTAGGAGAGCAATGTGATTTTGATGTTCTTGTGCCAGAGCCAGATCTTGAGGTTAAGGACACAGATATTTCCTTCAGTCACACAGGAGCTTGGATAGATCCACGTGGTAACTCACAGAGAGTAACTATAACAGCTAAGATAAGGAATAATGGAGGTTTTGCTGATGCTAGTGGAACGACAGCTACGGATGTAGAAGTCAAATTCTTTGTTGATGGTTCTCAGCTTGGTAAAACACACACTATTGATTCACTTGCCTACGGTGAGGAAACTGAGATTTCTGTATTTTGGAATCCAGCTCGCGCTCATGATAATGATGAGGCAGGTATTCCAATCAAAGTAATGGTTGATCCTTCAAATAATTTGGAAGAAACTGATGAGGATAACAATCAAGGAAGTACAACTTTTAAGGTTGTGAGGACCAAAGCAAGCAATCCTTCTTTCTATTTAGGTTTCTTAGCACTCACTGCAGCAGTTGGTGCAGCAGTGTTGTTGTCATCCTATTACAGAAATAAAGAAGACTTGGACGAGTAAAACTCACAAGTCAGTAAGGGTCTATGAAAAAAGCCCTGACTGCCCCTGATATTAGGGAGCTGGTTTCGAATTGGCAATATCTAGTTGGTTGTAGATTGGAACAGTTTGGTAGACCAGAAGAGGATAAACTGGTTCTAAAATTACGGAGCTCTAAAACAGGTACAGTTAGACTAGTAATTGACTTTAGAGGCTGGTTGTATTTGACCAAAGAAACAATCAGTACAGAATCAAATAAGGGTGTGTTTGTCAATTCAGTTAGAAAGTCAATAAAAAAAGGCCGACTAAATTCAATAAGTCAACTTAATGGCGACCGTATTTTATGTATGGAATTTATTCGGGGAGATCAAACTAGCAGCTTAATCTTTGAACTATTTCATAAAGGTAATGCAATACTTTGCCAAGAAAACAAAATATTCACATTAATGCGTAAGCAAAAATTCAGGCACCGTAGTTTGAGTTCAGGTATTGAATACCAACCTCCTATTGGATTTAATCCATTTGAATCAAACTTTTCTGATTTTAAGAAGATTCTTATTGAGTCTGAAAGGCCGCTGGGAGCCTCTTTAACAATTAATTGCAATCTCGGAGGAGAGATATCGAATTTGATTTGTTACGGATTAAAGATAGATGGTCAATCTTCTGTAATAGAATCCCAAATCAGGATTATTTATGATCGATTGCAAGAGATTTTGTCAGATAAAATCCGTCCAACAATATTCTTGGATGAAGAAGGAAACAACTTTACAGTATCATCTTTGAATCTTACAAATTTGAAGGCTGGGCAAGAGTTTGGTACTTTTGATGAGGCAATAGAAGCATATCTTGATTCAATGGAGACTCCAGTCAAAGAAACAATTGACAAGGATAAGATTAGAGAAGACAGACAAAGAAAAGCTGTTGAGAATTACAATTCTAAAGCTAAAGAAATGCGCGAATACGGAGATTTTATTTTCTCTAATACAGATAGTGTAAGGAAGTGCATAGAAGAGGGCAAGGAAGAAATTCCTATAGGTAGTACAAATATCAAGATTGATTTGTTTAAATCACCTGAGTCAAATGCCTCGGATTTTTTTGATAAGGCCAAGGAATTTGAGAGAAAAGCAGAGAGAACAAAAGAGATTCTAAATGTTAAAAAGACCAAGAAGGCCAAAAAGAAGAAAACTAAGACTGAGAAGTTAGAGTGGTTTGAGAATTATCGTTGGTTTATAACATCAGATAATGAAATAGCAGTAGGTGGTAGAGATGCTAGAAGTAATGAAATGGTCGTCAAGAAATATCTAAAGAAGATGGACAGATATGCTCATGCAGACATACATGGAGCCCCAAGCGTTGTTGTAAAGAATAATGGTTTACTGCCATCCTCAGAATCTATGCTTGAGGCATCATCATTTAGTCTAGCTTACAGCAAAGCATGGGGCGCCCGTGTTTCAAGTGGTCACTCGTTCTGGGTTGAGAATGACAAGGTTTCTAAAACACCCAATACAGGTGAATTTTTGGCTAAAGGATCTTTTGTGATTAGGGGTAAAAGGAATTGGAATAGAAATTTGGGAGTTGAATTAGCAATTGGTGTTATTGATTATGAAGGGAATGAAAAATTAATGGGAGGGCCATTATCTGCCCTAGAAAAACATTCCAAGAAGTATGTTTCTTTTAGACCAGGTTTTGTAAATAGAAAAACTGTTGCTAAGAAATTGTCGGATTCTTTTGAAATAGATATTGCAGAGGTCGAAAGGTTACTTCCAAGTGGCGGTTTTGAGATTAAAAAATCATTTGGTTTGGAAATTAAACTAGAATAATTGGTGCGGGGGGTGGGATTTGAACCCACGCACCACTAAGGACTAGGCCCTCAACCTAGCGCAATTGGCCTGGCTATGCGACCCCCGCTTTATGCGGCCGCGTCGATGCTGGACGCAAACTCATTACAATGCTTGTCCAACGCCTTAAGAGCTTGTTCTAAAGCTAATTTGGCCTTCATGGCTCCATTCGTCTCAAATTCGAATATAAAATGGTCTTTCTTTGTGGTTACTTCCATTGAATCCTGTGCGTCTTGATTATTCCAAAGCTTCTCTAATTTTCTAAGGGCAATGTGAGCTTCTACTGGATCCTCTATAACCTGATTCTTTCCTTTTTTCTTAAATTTGCTTTTTCCAACAGTTTCTAAAACTACTTTTGAACCTTTTCCGGAGGAAACTGTTAGCGTTGGAGCTTGATAGAATCTTGGAGCAACAGCACATTGCCATTTTGCATGTTTCTTTGCATTTCCCATTTTAGCCTTGGCATACACCAAGATTGCCTGTCCTTCACCAAGTTTGACTATGGGTACCTTTGATTCAGGAATTACCAATGAATCATCTCCACTAACTGGTTCCAAATCGCCAGAGTAAACAGTGCACGGGCCCTGTTTGTGCAATGAGTACATGATATCAGGTTGCTTGCTATCATCATCTATAGAGTCAGCAAATGCTTCAACAGTCTTTTCATCAGTAGGTATAGGAAGCATTCCAATTCTATGTGATATGATTTCGTTAAACATAGCACTTATTGATTCGTATTCTCTCTCTTCTCCACTCTCTTCATCAACATATGAGCCAAGGGATCCCATGTGAAAATCAACTTCATGTATTGCTAGACATGGAACCATTGATACTAATGACCTTCTAACAGAATTCACAAATGAATAGTTAACGTCCTTGAATTCGACCTGAGCGTAGTAATCATCCATTTTTCTGACATTTACTTTCATTATACTCTCCTACCTCTTCTACCCCCTTTGGGTTTGCCTCCATCATGAGGTATAGGTGTAACATCATCTATTCGCGTTATTAGTATTCCAGCCCTTGCTAAGGCTCTAATCGCTGCCTGAGCCCCAGGACCTGGAGTTCCTCCTCTTTTTCCACCAGCACCTCTAAGTTTTACGTGAACATTCTCAATTCCTTTTTCTTTCAAGGATTCAGCTACCTCATTCGCCGCTAACATGGCTGCATGAGGCCTAGATTCTTCCCTTTGGGCCCTTACAACCATTCCACCTGAAGACTTAGCAATAGTTTCGGCACCTGTTGAATCTGTTACTGTAATTATTATGTTATTATGCGAGGCAAAGATATGTGCTATGGCCCACTTATCCATTATTCTTTCTCTCCAGTCTCATTAGTTTTGGAATCTTTTTCTTCAGTTTTTGCCTCGGTTTCTTCTTCAGACTTTTCTTCTTTCACTTCAGATTCTTCTTCTTTGTCTTCATCATAGTCATCAAACGTTTCTTTAATTCCAGGCCTTACAGGATGAAGGTCGCTATTAAGAGCAGATTTTGAGGAATAAGAGATATTCTTTTCCTGCAATTTAGTAACCAACATACCAGGAACTCTGGTGACGGCCCCATCTATCGATATGTGTCCGTGCACAATTAGCTGCCTTGCTTGCTTCACTGTTGAAGATAAACCTTGAAGATAGACTTGAGTCTGAAGTCTTCGATCAAGAATATTCTCGGGACTCATTCTGAGTATATCTTCCAAACTAGAGTTTTGTTCTAGTATTCCAAGACGGTTTAGTTTCGCTAACAGTAAGTCTCTTTCCTTTTGAGCCTGCAAATCACTTGATTTAGCCGTAAGCTTTCTGGCCTGTCTTCGCATTTCTCTAACTTTTGTGTTCGCCTTCCAGATTTCTTTTTTATTCTTGAGACCATATTGATGAATCAATCCAGCTTCTTCTTCAATTCTGACTTTTTGCCATGGGTGGGATGGTGTATCATAGTGCTTACTTGGAAATTTTGGATCACCCATGGTATTCTATCTTCAAGCTCCCTTCTTACGGCTGACACCCAAGGCTAATCCTTTTCTACCATTTGAATAAGTTCTTTGACCTCTAACCTTGTGTCCAGATGCATGTCTAATTCCTTTGTAAGATTTCACCTTTTTCATTCGATTTAAATCATCATCATGGAGCATCTTTAGATCTATACTTACAGGATGAATGTCCTCACCTGTGTCATAATCCTTCTGCCTATTCAGTAGCCAATCAGGAACATTTTCGTTAAGTTTCATTACCGCATTTTCAATATCCTCAACATTTTTGTCGTCCAACTTTCCAGCAAGTTCATTTGGGTCAAGCTCCAATTTCTTCACAATTGCATTACTAATTCTTGCCCCTACCCCTCTGATAGAAGTCAAAGCAGTTGCTAGCCTCTCTTCACCAGATACATCGGTGTTGGCTATGCGTATGATGTACTTGAAATCTGAGTCGTCTGACATACGTATTTCTCAAGGATTAAAATCCAGAGTTGGCGCCACTCCGGCGGCCTATTTATATGCTTTTCTTG
>CAYFGG010000036.1:0-7236 GCA_964342795.1 uncultured archaeon
GCAATAAGCGCAAATATTCCTATAGAAATGTACTCGTGTCCCAGCACGAATACCCTGTTGTCAATCCCTATTAAAAGAGTTAGGTCTAATGGCACTAATATTGGAAGATAAATAACAAATAATAACTAGTCCCATGGAAGTAGACTAAAACCCAAAGGCGAGTACATGATTAAGCAATACAAAAGAATCACGACAAATGTAATTCAAGAAATGAAAGCTAAGGGGGAAAATATATCTATGTTAACTGCCTATGATTATACTTTAGCAAAGATTGTGGATCATGCTGGAATTGATATTATCTTAGTTGGTGATTCGGCTTCAAATGTCATGGCAGGTCACGAAACAACATTACCAATAACCTTGGATAACATGATATATCATGCTACATCCGTAGTAAGGGCTGTCGAACGATCTCTCGTGATAGTAGATTTACCTTTTGGATCATACCAAGGTGATTCCAAGAGGGCACTAGAATCTTCAATTAGAATAATGAAGGAATCTGGTGCACATGCAGTTAAATTAGAAGGGGGAAATGAAATAATTGATTCTATTGAAAGAATCTTGACTGCAGGGATACCAGTAATGGGCCATTTGGGTTTAACACCACAATCAATATACAAATTTGGAACTTATACGGTTCGAGCAAAAGAAAGTGAAGAAGCAAAAAAATTGATAAAGGATGCAAAATTGCTGGAAAAAACCGGTTGCTTCTCAGTAGTACTAGAAAAGATACCTTCAAAACTAGCTGGAAAAGTGGCTAAATCTGTCAATATTCCTATAATTGGAATTGGAGCAGGATCAGAAGTGGATGGTCAAGTACTGGTTCTTCATGACATGCTTGGAATGACTCATGAATTCAATCCAAGATTCCTAAGAAGATATCTTAATCTCTACAAAGATGTTACCGGTGCTGTTGAGAACTATGTTAAAGATGTAAAATCGGGTGACTTTCCAAACGATAAGGAACAATATTAATACTACTCACTTTTGAGTATATACCCATTATATTTTAACAAAGCGCTAATGGAAAAACGTGAGACCAAAGATTATTCTAAATTGTGCAGCCTCAGCTGATGGTAAAATTGCACTTCCCAATAGGCGGAAACTAAAGATATCAAATGAAAAAGACTTTGAGAGACTGCATGATCTTAGAAATAACTGCGATGCAATCCTAGTAGGTATAGGGACAATCCTAGAAGACAACCCCGCATTAACTATTGGCCTGGGAAAAAAAACTGGGAAAAATCCAACTAGAGTAGTACTCGATACAAATTTTAGAACACCGAAAAATGCAAAGGTAGTTGACACAAATGCAAAAACTATTATTGCTATTGGCGAAAAAACAATAGTTAAAAACAAAACAAATGCAGAAATTATCAAATGCGGCGTTGATGAGATAAATATAGAAAAACTTTTAGATGAGCTAGGGAAAAGAGGCATAGAAACTATCCTTGTTGAGGGGGGTGAAACTGTAATGTGGTCTTTCCTAGAGAAAGAAATATTCGATGAATTCAATGTATTTATCTCAAGCATGATAATAGGTGGAAAAAATACTCCCACAATTGCTGGAGGAAAAGGCATCTCAAATAATTCTATACCTCCTAAATTAAGATTAGTAAGCTTGGAAAAGATAGGTAATGGAGTGTTACTAAAATATAGGAAAAGTAAGGATTAAAGCGAACCGGCCCTAATACTATACATGAAAGTTGGAGTCATGGCATCTGGGAGAGGGAGCAACTTTCAAGCGTTGATAAATGCTTCTCAAAAAGGACTTATGCCTGATGTTGAAATCACCATCCTTATAGTTAACAAAAAAAATGCTTACGCCATACAAAGAGCCAAAAAAAACGGTATAGAATATAAAATAATTACCTCAGATGACAAAACACGAGAGGAATTCGATCGAACTGTTCTTAAAATTCTAGAAAAAAAAGGAATCGACGTTGTCGTTTTAGCAGGTTTTATGAGATTATTAACCCCCGAATTCATTGCGAAATACCGGAATAAAATCCTAAATATACATCCCTCACTTTTACCTTTATTTCCAGGAGCGAATGCACATAGAGACACTATAGCTCATGGAGCAAAAATAAGTGGATGCACTGCCCACTTTGTTGATGAAGGAATAGATACTGGGCCCATAATCATGCAGAGAACTGTTAATATTGAAGAGAATGAAACTGAAGAAAGTTTGTCCGAGAAAATACTTCCACATGAACATGAAATCCTACCAATAGCGTTACAATTGCTATGCTCAGGGAAAATAGTCCTCAATGGTCGTGATGTAGTAATTCTGCCCGACTAATACTTTATATACGGCACAGTCTGGCCGCCAACTCACGTGGAACACCATAGCGATGTCGCTCAAACAAATTAATCGGAAAAGCAATTCTGAACTAGTCAAAACAGTGACTGAACTCAAGAAAGCATCAAGGGAAAACGATGCCCCATTGTGGAGAAGTGTGGCCCATAGATTAGAGGGGGCTTCCAGAAATTGGCCCTCTGTAAACATAAGTAAACTCGAGTACAACGTTAACAAGAATTCAAAGGTACTTATACCTGGAAAATTATTGGGTTCTGGAAATATAAGTAAAAAGATGACTGTCTCAGCCTATAGTTTTAGTGAAACTGCTAAAAGTAAAGTAGAAGCAGCTGGTGGAAAATGTGTTTCATATAATGATCTTATAAAATCAAATCCTAAAGGAACCGATGTGGTGGTGATTGGTTAATGAAAATCATAGATGCTAGTGACTGTGTTGTGGGCAGGCTGGCAAGTACTGTTGCCAAGGAATTGTTAAATGGTGGACAAATCCACATAATAAATGCAGAAATGGCAGTTATTTCTGGTACCAAAGACAGAGTCTTTGGAGAATATATAGATAAGAGAAAATTGAACCACCCTCGTAAAGGACCTTATTACCCAAGAATGCCTCATATGATGTTAAAAAGAGCTGTAAGAGGAATGATACCTTACCAAAAACCACGGGGAAGAGAGGCTTTCAAGAGACTCAAAGTAGATGTTGGGACACCAGCTTCGATAGATGGAAAGATTGAAGTAGTAGATGGAGCTAAAATGAACAAATCCACAAAATACGTGACCCTGGGGGAAGTCTCAAAGGTTTTAGGAGCGAAATTTTAATGGCAAAAGTGATTCATACCAGCGGCAAAAGAAAAACTGCCATTGCTAGAGCTACAGTTAAATCAGGAAAAGGAAGAATCCGAGTCAATAATAAACCAGTTGAATTCTACCAGCCTGAACTAGCTAGGCTAAAGATACAAGAACCTATAGAACTAGCGGGCAAACAGACCAATAGAATAGACATAAATATCAACGTTAACGGAGGAGGTGTGATGGGACAAGCGGAAGCTGCAAGAACGGCTATTGCACGAGGAATTATAGAATGGTTTAATGATGAAGAACTACAAAAACTCTTCCAGAGTTATGATCGTGCTCTGCTTGTGAACGACACAAGGCGTAAAGAACCCAAGCACCCTATGGGTAGAGGAGCTAGGAAAAAGAGGCAGAAGTCATATAGGTGATCAAAAAATGTTAGTACCAGTTAGATGTTTCAGTTGCAACAAAGTCATAGGCGGATTTTACGAGGAATTTGTCGAACGAAAAGACAATGGAGAGGATCCTTCAAAAGTTATGGATGACCTCGGAATAGAACGCTACTGTTGCAGAAAAGTGTTTGTCTCACATCTAGATCTAATCGACGAACTGATACCCTACGACTGATTTTTAAAGAAAAGGTAACCTTAGCGAAGAAACTGTCCCCGTGGGGTAGCTTGGCATCCTTGTACCTTGGGGTGGTATAGACTCCAGTTCAAATCTGGGCGGGGACACCATTTTTCATAAATTCTTATATAATTCATGTAGAATACCAACTATGAAGTGCCCTAAATGCAAAAGCACGACACTAGAACCTAGAACTACAACAACAGGCGTGGAACTTGACAACTGCAAACGTTGTGATTCTGTATGGTTGGACAAAGGAGAGATATTTTTACACATCTCATCTAGAGATGTAGCTACATTCAATGATGCAATAGAGACATCAATTAAACATGGTGAAAACTCTACTTACAAATCACCAAAGAATAATAGTACCTTGAAACCCGTTTCTAATTTAACAGACGAAAATACTGTTTTCGTAGATGTCTCTAATTCTGGAATATGGTTAAGTGAAAAAGAAAAATTAATGAATAATACGAGTTTTAAGTTAGATTGGGCAGACCCGACACAAACGGCCACCAGATATGTAAAAAAACTACCTAATCTATTCTTGTCATCAGCACTTACATTTGGTGCATTGTATGGACTAGTTTCACTAGCGTTAATCACATTCTCTCTTTTTTTAGAAGCAGGTGGACTCCTTCTAGGAGGAAGTTTACTAGTTATTTCTTTTATTATAACTATGTTTGGATTTCTAATCGGCCCATTCATTATGGATTTACAGTTAAGATGGTTGTTCACTATAGAATGGTTGGAACCTAGGAGGCTGCCGAAATCATTAGAGACATATCTAAAAGAAACCTCAGAGAAAGAGAACATCAAAATCCCATACATGGGAGTTATCAATGACATGGCCCCCAATGCTTTCACGTATGGTCATACACCAAACAATGCACGTATAGTCATCACTAAAGGATTATTTGAACTCCTAGAAGATGATGAACTCAACAGTGTCGTTGGACATGAAATAGGTCATGCAGTTCATTGGGACATTCTTTTGATGAGTTTTGCACAAATGGTTCCTATATTTTTCTATTACATCTATAGAGCTTGTGTTGAAGCTGCCTCGAAAATGAGTAAAACTAAAGATGGAGCAAAAGGCGCAGGCCCAGTTATCGCTATTGCAATTGGGGCATACATAATTTACATAATAACCGAATATCTAGTACTTTACTTCAGTAGAATAAGAGAATATTATGCAGATAGATTCGGTGCACTGTCAGTAGGGAGTGCTGCGGCATTATCTGGAGCACTAGTTAAGATCGCGTATGGTCTTGCAGGAAAGAGAGATGCAGATAGTAGAAGTGAAGAAGAGAATTCAACAACCATAAATTCAATTGGAGCATTAGGAATATCAAATGCCGAAAGTGGGCAAATACTAGCAGTCACTTCAGGAAACGAATGGGACGGGAAATCAGAATATGAGGTTGATAAAAATAGCATAATGGGAGCAATGAAATGGGACCTTTGGAATCCCTGGGCCACCTTCTATGAACTACACTCAACTCATCCGCTAACGGCAAAAAGATTGTTGCACCTCAGCAGGCAATCTGAGGATCTCGGTGAAGAGCCTTACGTTACCTTTGATTTGACAAAACCTGAAACCTACTGGGATGAATTTCTACATGATATAATAATGATTCTTTTCCCTTGGCTACTCATAATAGGGTTCTTCTTAGTACCTACTTATGAAAACCCAATTATCCCTCCAGAACACTGGCTGTCCGCAGTAATATTGCTATTTGGAATAGGATATCTATACAAATTATACTTCCGCTATCCTACTTCGATTTACCCTGAAATGTCCGTAGAAACTCTACTACATCAAGTTAAAGTCTCTGATATTAGACCTATACCATGTACTGTTAAAGGAACTGTAAGAGGAAAAGGAGTACCGGGTTATATTTTCTCAGATGATCTTGTACTTCAAGATGATACTGGGATAATATTCCTTGATCACAGACAACCTCTTGCTATATGGGAATGGATATGGGGATGGTTACGTGGTGACAGCATGATAGGGAAAGAGATTACAGTACAAGGATGGTACAGAAGATCGCCAATGCCTTATATTGAAATGAATAATTTTACTGTTGAGAAAGTAACCAGAAGGTCCTACCTATGGATTTTTAGGTACATAACTGCTATTACAATCATAATTATCGGTGGATTGATGCTTGCAGGATTAATAACCTTCTAGTTACTAGCGATAACTAGAGATCCTATAATTCCAGAATCTAAGCCTAGTTCAGGTTCACAAATTAATTGTGAAAGTGAACCCAAAGGTGTATAATTTTTCCATATTAATGGGATTTTATCCCTAATCATAGGAAAAAGATGTTTCTGTTTCATAACTCCTCCTCCAAGTATTATTCTATCTGGAGAATGATTAGCAATTATGGATACTATGCCTTCAGCCAATAATCCAGCTTCTCTTTCCCAAGCTTCATGAGATTCAGGGATTTCTGAGGGCGAAATTCCCCATCTTGCCTCAATTGAAGGACCGCTTGCCAGACCTTCCCAACAATCACCATGAAATTGGCATGTTCCTTGAAAATTTCCTATATTAGGAACTAGCATATGGCCCATTTCCAAGTGGAAATTGCCAGTTTGAGGCTTTCCATTAATCAACACTCCGCCTCCAATTCCAGTACCAATTGTAATGTAAACTAATGTTTGAATTCCCCTTCCTGCACCATAATTGTATTCGCCTATAGCTGCAGCATTGACATCTGTATCTATTTTAATCACTGAAGAAAGATTGTTTTTGAATTCTGCAAAAAGATTAATGCCTTTCCATCCTTTCTTACTTTCAGATATAAGCAAGCCATAATCCTCCGATTCACTGTCAAGTACTATTGGACCAAAAGTCCCAATCCCTACACTTTCCAAATCATAATCTTCAAAGAAATCAAAAATATTTCTAAGGGTTTTTTCCGGAGCCTCAGTTGGTAATTCTATCTGCTTAATTATTGACTTAGGATTCTCCGCGACAGCAAGAATACACTTTGTTCCCCCTAACTCAGCTCCACCAAATAGCTTAGTCATAGCTTAACCCTTTTCTTTTTAGGACCGCCTTTTTTATAACGACTGAAATTCTTTTTGGCTTTCTTATCTCCCTTGGTAACCCTTTTCTTTTTTGGATGATTCTCATCCTCTGCCATAATATAGTAAAATAGTCACGATATAAATGGTGCGGGGGGAGGGATTTGAACCCACGTACCACTAAGGACTGGGACCTAAACCCAGCGCAATTGGCCTGGCTATGCGACCCCCGCTTCGAACACCTCTGGACCGCACATTTAATAATAGAATTGGTCATGTGGTAGAATGCTAGATGATATTAAGAAGAAGGCCGAAGAAAAAGCAAGTGAAGTAAAAGATGCTACCGCTAATGTTGGAAGCAAGGTTGCAGAACAGGCTAAGAATATAGGAGAAAGTGCTAGTGAACTTGCAGGTGAGGCTGGGAAAATGGCTAGAAGTGCAATTGATTCCGTTGT
>CAYFGG010000037.1:0-7199 GCA_964342795.1 uncultured archaeon
CATTAAGATCCTGACTAGTATTCCAAGCCCATGCCCAGTTTTGATAGCCATTTGCTCTTTCCCATGAATTAGGCAAAACACGAACCTCCACATAATCTATAGCATTATTGTCACTAGCGGTTCCCTTTACTACGACTAAACCAGATACAATAGCATTCTGGTAAGGTTCCGTTATGAAAACCAATGGTTCCTGATAATCTGAGAATTCGCCAACCTGAACTGTGATTTGGAACTCTTGATTCGAAGTATCTTCATCCTGAGGAGTTACATCTTGGATACGTGCTTTTAGAGTATGTATTCCTTCTTCAGCAACCCATTTGGCTTGAACATTAGTAGCTTGGTCGAAACCAAGTTCTTCAGGACTATTAACCGTTGCAAATAGAATGTCATCACTGAAAAAATCAACCTTATATTCACGTGCAGGCCCAGGCCCCTGATTAACAACCCTAGCTGTAACTGAAACTTCCTGACCGTCTAATATTGAACTGGGTACTACTACTTCCTCAACAAACAAGTCTGGAAGGTCTGTAAAAGACGCAACTATTAGCTCACGTTCTGTTGCCCTCATATCATTGAGAGTGTATACTACATTGACAGGTATAGCTTCGTTAAATGAAGGAGCTGCAATATCAAATTCTAGTGTCGGAAAACTAGTTGCAACAGAACCTGCATCTACTTGTCCAGTATAATTGAAAGTGGCCTCTATGAGCCAGTTGCCATCAACCTCAGAAACGGGTTTCAGACTAACGTCACTGTTAACTCCTGATGCAGCTCCAGCATCTATTGTGAATTGAGTGGGCTTTGGCCATTCACTCGAATATCTCACAAACATTTTGATTACATCAGGTAAATCTGTTCCTCCAACAAAGTTAGTGGAGGTTCCACCGTCCTTACCACGATTTGTATACTCACTCTTCGTGTAACTCATGCTACTTTTGAATGTTTCATTTGTCTGAGTTTGTATTCCAGTAGGACCTTCTAAGATTGTACTACTAAGATCCTGTGTTCTAGAAACTGCACCAACTAATTCAACGGTTCCCCAACCATAACAATTATTTGGTGTATAAAACTCACCACAATCCAGATCTAAAGGCACTCGGTGGTCACTGGTCTCCCTCAATATCTGTTTTATATAATCTGTTGACGAATCAGGAGAAACATTAGGATTAGACTGAAGCATAAGTGCTGCAACACCTGCTACATGGGGCGTCGCCATTGAAGTTCCAGAATATGAAACGTAGTCATCACCTGAATTGGCCCTAGCGGACATTACTGCACCTCCTGGTGCCATAACATCGGGTTTCATACGCCCATCACCTGTAGGGCCTCTGGAAGAATATATTTCTCTGTTATGATCGTCGTTAACAGAACCTACAGTTATTGCCTTCTCACTATCTCCCGGATACGAAACTGAACCAGGATGAGCTGCAATCCCAAGGTTACCATTACCTATGGCAACAACAGTCACAATTCCAGACTCAACAGCAATATCCAGTGCTTGCGATATAGAGGAAGCGCCATCGTTAGTAGCTCCAGGTATCACAACTGGTCCACCTAACGATAGAGACATTACTCCTATATTGAACCTATCCTTGTTAGCAATTGTCCAATCTACCGCTCTTAATAGATCCTGTTCGTCTCCAGAACCTCCATCAAGTGCTATTACTCCTGCAAGATTAGATTGGGGTGCAACACCAGCATAAGTTCCACTAGCTCCACCAGTACCTGCTGCTATCCCTGCACAATGTGTACCATGACTTCCTGAATCATGTGGCTGTTCATCAGGATACTCCTTGTCTGTATTAGCATTGTAAAAAGCAAGCATTCCATCTGAATCTACTGCTATTTTTGGATCATCAGTATTTGGATTATCATCCAAATCATCTAAGGATTCATGATCGAAATCAACGCCGGTGTCTAGTATTGCAATAGTTGTTCCTTCGCCTTTAAATCCGAAATCGTTCCAGATTGTACTTGAACCAATCGAATCTGCACTGTTATCTAAAGCAGGATAAAACATAACATCTGCTTCTAACCATATTAATCCTGGTAGAAATGTTACATCTGGAACTTTATTGATTGGTAAAAGAAAACCAAAGGTATTGAATCTATGAAAACTGGAAGTTACTTCGCCTCCTAAATTAACGATAAAGGAATGATGAGATTCGCTAAGAATATCAACCTGAGCCACAAGACTGATTTTACCCTCTGGGGAAGGAGCCAAACCTAATTCCTCAGATCTGTTTGGTTCCTCATAAACCAATTGGAGCCTAGTGTCTACCAAATGAATGGTTTCGCTTGGTAAAGGTCTCAAACCATCTGCCGGTTGGGCGAAAGGACTAAAGACCATCAAGAAAAAAGTCAAAGAAACCAGATAGCTCACGATTTTGGTCAACAAACTTCTTACAGATTGACCAATAAAAGAATATGGCGCCCAGACCGGGATTCGAACCCGGGTTTGAAGCTCCGCAGGCTTCTGTGATTCCAAGCTACACCATCCGGGCGCAGAAGTGCACTAACGCCCTTTCTTAAAGACTGACACAGACCACTTTCCTTATATCTCTGGCTTTTTACGAATTTATGACACAAGTTGTTATCGTTATGGGGTCTGCAACAGACAGACCAACAGCACAAAAGGCCGAGAAAATACTTGATAAATTTGGAATTGAATACGAGACCTTCGTAGCATCAGCACACAGGACTCCTGACAGAGTTGTTGAAATAATCAGAAGCAGTGATGCCGACGTATTCATCGCATTGGCTGGTCTTTCAGCAGCACTTCCCGGAGTTGTTGCGGCTCATACACTCAAACCAGTTATAGGCGTACCATGTGCATCTAGCAGCTCTCCAGCAAATCTTGATTCTTTGTTGTCTGTTGTGCAAATGCCTCCCGGAGTTCCTGTAGGTGGAGTAGGAATTGGAAGAGGAGAAAATGCAGCTCTACTAGCTTCTAGAATAATAGGAGTTGCTGACAGCAAAATAGGAGATAAACTAGAAGATTACAGAAAAGAACTAGAGAAAAAGACTTTAGATTCTAACTAACTTTCAAAAGCATTAGTTCCTATCATAGGAACAAAAGCTACTCCTGGACGACGGGAAACTGAAATTCCTTGAGACGTTCGTTCTATTGTTAACAGTTCTTGGGCTACACGTCCTCCAACAGGAATGACCATCAATCCACCTATCCTGAGTTGATCTATCAAGGGAGGAGGAACACGCGGAGCTCCACAAGTGACCATTATTTTGTCGTATGGTGAATTATCAATGAAACCACGTGACCCATCGCCATTAATCACATCAATATTTTCAAATTCTGACAGATTCTCACAGGCTAACTCGTAGAGATACCTTATCCGTTCAATAGTGGTAACCTGAGATACCATTTGTGAGGAAACGGCTGCATGATACCCACATCCACTTCCTATCTCCAGAAGATTATCAGTTTTCTTTAAATCTAACTCTTCAAGCATCATTGCCACCATGTGAGGTGCGGAAATTGTCTGCCCTTGACCTATTGACAGTGGAGTGTCATCATAAGCTAAATATTTGTCTGAAGTTCGAACAAAATTCTCTCTGTTGACTTCTTCCATAGCTTTCCTAACTTTCTTTGTTCTTAGATATTTTTCTCTTTCCAGATAGTCTAATAATCTTTTTCGAGAATTCACGTTTTTATTCACTGTTCTCACTATTTTGGAAACGGTGACGTGCTATGTTGCCACAGTCTAAGCATGTAATTGTTTTCCAACCCTTAGATGAAAGACGGTTCTTTGAGTTTTTAGAACTCAAAAAAGAATTACAGTTTCTACAAATCTTGATACGTTGTGATTTGCTTAATCTCTGATTGTAACGCTTGCTGATAAGTCTAGCAAGTTCGATAAACCTTTTGGATTCAGTGGAATCGCCTTTCCTAGAGCTTTCTTCGGCTAATACAAACAACCTTTCTATACGCTCACAGGCAAGTTTTTCCTGACCCTTTGTTCTTCTACCTACGCGTTTTGACACAAAGTGCTATATGTCACTCTTTTTTTAACACCCCCCTTGAGTAACAAACAGTAATGATAAGCGATTATTTCTCTTGGAACACGCCATGGGAACTCTATTTTCACATTCTGATTTTCATACCTATCATTCAAAGATTGTTTTTCCTTGGAGAACCTGCTTTGAAAGCAATACAACTTCACGGACACCACCTTAAATGGTTGTTTGAAAGACTAAGGGAAATACCAAGAGGATACTCGATAGCTGCTAAATTCACGATTGGAATTTTGGTACCAGCTACAATTGCACTAATGAGATTCTTCATTTTTGAACCTGAAAATGGAGTTGTAGAAGTATTCGGGCTAACGCTGAGGCCACCTGACTGGAATCAGACACCTGATTGGCAAGTTGCTGCAATAGTAATATTCTTTATAGCTCACACTTATTTGGATTGGAGAAGAGTTTGGGACACTAGAAATCTTGCGATTAAGATAATAAGTGTTGATGTGGAAAGGTATAGGCCTATGGTAGATCGAATGCTGCAAATGGGTGATTGGCTGAAGAGTTCTAAAGACAAGGGAAAAGAAGCACTACCACATGAAAAAATGGCAAGATTTGTAGGATATCTAGCTGAAAAAGTTGTGGACACCACTAATACTGTTGTTGATAAAGTAATGGAAATGCCAGAGAATTATGCTGGTCGCTGGATGGTTATAAACGTTGCATTTGGAATGGCTTTTCATCTGCTTCCAATAGTTTTCATGTTTGCATTGACTGCAACCTATGAATGGAATCTATAACTTATCAAGAATATTGTCTATATTACGCTCTAAATCTTCAAGATTACCACTGTTATCAATAGAAAAATCTGCTTTGGCCATTGTTAAGAACAACTGTTGTTTGTTTGGGTCGTCACTATTTTCCTCTAGAGCTTCCTGAGATAGAAACTGTTTCCACGTGGTACTGTCGCCTGAACGTGATCTTTCCATAAGGCGTTGGAACCTAATCTCCGGTTTGGCATCGACTGATAACAAGTAAAAAGCATGTTCTTCATACTTTCTAGCTAATGATTCAACTTCAAAGGGATTGCGTACTGAATCGACTATGTGGTTAGTTGGTGATGTTATGCTATCTATCATCAAATCTGCCAGAACTCCTGGGCCCCTAGATTTCCTTAGTTCATTACCTACCCTTGTAAGTTCTTCTCGGCTTTCGTCTATTCCTCTTTTCTTTAACTCGTTACGGAGCGTATCAGACAAAGAATGATACTCAAATGAGCGTTTTTCTAGCATCGTTGCAACTGTACCTTTTCCAGCGGCATTGCGACCTGTCAAACCAATTATATAATAGGGCAAAAAAACCTCAGAAGTCGGAGCCCTCACGGTACTCACCAAAAATACCACGGAGAACATCGCACATTTCTCCCAGAGTAACGCCCGCCTTTGATGCCTCAATGAAATGAGGCATAAGGTTCTCATCTCCCTCAGCAGCTTTCTCAATTGCCCTAATTGATGAATCAAACTTACCCTTATCTCTATTAGCCCGTAGTTTCTTCAGTCTAGCACATTGTCTATCAAATCCTTCGGGATCCATCTCCAGTATAGGTATCTCAACTGATTCATCAGAAGTGTACTCATTGACGCCAACCACCACTCTTTCCTTATCATCAATCTCTTTTTGATACTTGTAAGAAGCCGCTGCAATTTCTTTTTGAAAGAAGCCTTTCTCTATAGCTGGAACTACTCCACCTAATGATTCTATACGATCGAAATAATCTCTGGCCTGCCTTTCCATATCCTCAGTCAACCACTCAAGATAATAACTTCCACCAAGAGGATCAATAACGTTTGCAACTCCCGATTCATGCGCAATTACTTGCTGAGTCCGTAAAGCTATCTGGACTGCTTTCTCTGATGGCAAAGCTAGGGCTTCATCCATAGAATCTGTGTGAAGGGATTGTGTCCCGCCCAACACACCAGCCATAGCCTGAATTGCAACTCTAACAATGTTAATCTCAGGTTGTTGGGCAGTCAAACTACATCCTGCAGTCTGACAATGGAACCGAAGTTTCCAACTTCTTGGATCCTTAGCCCCATACTTGTATTTCATGTCATTTGCCCATATGCGTCGTGCTGCCCGATACTTGGCTATTTCCTCAAAAAAATCATTGTGTGCATTGAAAAAGAAGCTAAATCTAGGAGCAAACTCATCTATATTCAAACCCCTTTCAATCGCCCAATCTGCATACGCATAACCATCGGCTAAAGTAAAGGCTAATTCCTGAACTGCAGTCGAACCTGCTTCCCTGATATGATAGCCCGAAATAGAGATCGTGTTCCATTTAGGCATATGTTTCGTACCATACTCCACAGTATCTGTAACTAGGCGCATTGATGGATTAGGTGGAAATATGTATTCTTTCTGTGCAATATACTCTTTCAGGATATCGTTCTGTATAGTTCCTCCCAATTTTGCTTTAGGTATCCCCTGATTCTCAGCATTAGCTATGTACATGGCCCATATCATTGCTGCTGGAGAATTGATAGTCATTGACGTGGTAACCTTGTCTAATGGAATGTCTTTGAAAAGAATGGACATGTCTTCCAAGCTACTGACACCTACACCACATTCACCAAATTCCCCTGCAGCAAATGGTGAATCGCTATCATAGCCATACAATGTTGGCAAATCAAATGCAGTACTGAGTCCTGTTTGTCCCTGTTTAAGTAAATATTTGAAGCGTGAATTGGTCTCTTCAGAAGAGCCAAAACCAGCAAACATTCGCATTGTCCAAAGACGGCCTCGGTACATTGTTGAGTGTATGCCGCGAGTGTAGGGAAATTCACCAGGATATGAAATATCACGTGAGAAATCAATATGCGAATTATCTAGGGAAGTATATAGTCTATTGACGCTCTGGCTAGAGGTTGTTATGAATTCATCTCTTCGCTCTGGATGTTTTTCTAAAGCTGGCTCTAGAATCTCCTTTTTCCACTTTTCATACGCTTTTTGGTAATCAGAATCTCTGTGAGCCACAGGTTTTTCTGTATCAGTACCATCCATCGCCATTGTTTTCCGAATATTGTGCCTAAATAAGGATTTACCATGAACAGTGAATTATATATTCTTACCATTTGTAGAATAATAGTCAGGAGATGGAGGGCGGCCGACGGTCTTAGGCTGAGGAAAGTCCCCTCTCCATGAGCAAAGCAGCCGCAAGG
>CAYFGG010000038.1:0-7027 GCA_964342795.1 uncultured archaeon
GTGAATATTATCGGTTATAAAATCGGTGTCAAAAACGAACCTTGGTAATTAATCTGTCTTCCTTAATCTCTTAAGACCTGTCCCAACTTTGTGCAAGAGAGAAGTCTTACTTCCGTCATAATTAACAGTAATACTTCCGGAATTGGATGACCAATTTCCTGAATGTGATTTGGATGACTTATCAAGGCTGCTAGCTATTGGTTTCAAAACAGTTAAAATTTCATCAATATCTGGCTTTTTCACAGACTGATTAAGTGGGACTTTCCTCCCTTGTGAACGTTTTAAGTTGAAATCAAAATATTCTGGATATATAACAAAGGGACGTCTTTCAGGCATTAATCAAAAATCAACACGGCATTAACAACACCATGCTGTCCTGGCCTAGATGTGACTTTAGCCTTACCCTTTTCAGTTTCTATAATTGAACCTTTAGTTATTATATTCTGTCTAACATAATTGGGGTTAGCGCTATTTTCAATTACTTCTAATACTTTGGTGGAAGAGCTCTTTCCTGATTTCGGATCGGTGAGGGAAACATTTTCTACCCTTAACAAACGGTTCTTTTGTCCTCCCCCTCTCGCTCTTGCCGTCTTCTTCGTAACTCCACCAACTTTAGCCTGCTGTAACTCTCTTCCAATCTCCGATCGCTTCTTACCTCTATGAGGTGACAAACGACCTCCTGAGGGCTTGCGTTTTGCTTTTCCTTGCCAGAGTGCCATACTACAAAGCTGCGTGACAAGAGTGTTGTATATAAGATTTGATATATTTATCGTTACAAAAATAATAGGTAATCTTAAATAAGATTGACCAGAATTAATAAACATGTCAATAGAGGGGATGTCTGCAAAAGCGAAAGAACTCAAAGACAAGGGACAAACGAATAGAGAGATTGGGCACGAAATGCACCTTTCTCAAGCTACTGTTGAATGGCTCTTGGCAAAACAGGCCTCGGAGGGCTATAATGAAACACCCCCACCAGATGTTAAAGTCGGCTGGAGAACAATAGGTGTTTCAGGTTCAAGAATTCATGCCATCGCTGAGATTATGGCTGACGTGATTCTTGAGGAACAGGAGAAAAGAGCATTCGATATAGATATGATTGCAGGTGTGACGAATAACGGTGTTCCTCTAGCGATAATAGTCTCTGACATACTAGGTGTTGATTTTGGAATGGTTCGACCAAGCCGTGAGGGGACAGAGACAAATTATGCTTCTAACTACGCCGGACTAGAGGACAAAAACGCAGTTTTGATTGATGACGTAGTAAGTACTGGCTCAACTACTAAAGAGGTAATTGAATTTATTAAAAACAACAAAGGAAATCCCGTTCTAGCTATGGTTTTGATAAACAAAAAAGCTGATGATGAGATAGAGGGGGTGCCTCTAAGGGCACTAATAAGGGCTAGACCGGTAAGAAACTAATGCACTGGGCAGATGTAGTCGCAGAAAAATTATTACAATCTGGCAAAGAACACGTCATATCCTCTGGAATAACACCATCAGGCCCAATACATCTCGGGAGTATGCGAGAGATTCTAACAGCTGATGCTATTGTTAGGGCTGTTAATGATATGGGGGGAAAAGCCAAGTTGGTTTACATCGCAGACAATGCAGATCCTCTAAGAAAAGTATATCCTTTCCTAGATGAAGAAATCTATACGGATAAAGTCGGGTTGCCCCTATCCGAAATTCCTGCACCAGATGGCGAAGGAAGCTATGACCAATATTTTCTCCGACCATTTTTTGATGCTTTAGAAAGAGTAGGTGTTTTTCCAGAAGTGATTGACAACTATGAATTTTACAAGAATGGGAAATTTGCTGACTGTACTAAGGAGATAATTGACAATAAGGATACTGTACGGGAGATACTTGAGAATGTTTCTGGTAGACAATTGCCAAAAAACTGGTTCCCTTGGACTTTCAAACATAAAGACGGTAAATTGGGCTCTGGAAATGTCTTGAGTTATGAATGGCCCTATGTGAAATTCACTAACAGTAAAGGTGAAGAGCTTACAAATAATTTAGAGAATGGTGAAGGAAAGCTACCTTGGAGATTAGACTGGCCTTCAAAATGGAAAATCCTTGGAGTTACGTTCGAAGCGTTTGGAAAAGACCATGCAACTAAAGGGGGAAGCTATGATACTGGCAAAGAAATAATTGAGAGAGTATTAAACAATAAAGTTCCGCACCACATCGTTTACGAATGGATTAATTTAAAAGGAAAAGGAGCTATGCATTCATCAACCGGATTAGCTATCTCAGCAGAACAGATGCTCCGTATGGCTCCACCTGAAGTAATCAGATGGCTAGTCATGCAACCACAGCCAAACAGACACATTGATTTTGATCCGGGACTAGGTCTTTTGAATTCTGTGGACAAATACGACCGAATGGTTATAGACTACTATAATGGAAAACTAGAGGAAAATTCTAGAAGAGCGATAGAACTTAGCCATATCAAAGAGAAACCCAAAGAAAAGCCGACGTCTTTGCCGTATAGGCATCTGGTAACTTTAGCACAATCAAAGAATAATACGGGTCAAATTGTAGAAGCTCTCAAAAGAACTGGAGATATTGATAATCTTGATAAGGATGCAATCCAAAATTTGGATGAACGCATAAAATGCATCAAGGGTTGGTTAGAAGAGTATGCACCTGAAAGCGTTAAATTCTTGATACAAAAAGAGGCTCCAACTATAGAATTTAGTGATGAAGAGATTCGGAAAGTTAAACATTTGGAAGATAAAATGAATGAAATAGAATGGAAACCAGAGAATATACATGATGCCTTCTACGATCTTCAGGAAAAAAATCAGATTCCAGCTAAGGAATACTTCAAAATAATGTACAACATTATACTTGGAAAGGATAAAGGACCAAGGCTAGGCTTCTTCTTAGCAACTATGGAAAGAGAATTTGTTATTGAACGGTTAAGAGCATACTAAACTGTATTAACTGGCCAACTCGTAAACAATTGTGAATCAGTTAGTAGAATGCGTGCCCAATTTCTCTGAGGGAAGAGACGAAAAAATAATTAGTGAAATACAGCAAGCAATAGAATCTGTATCTGGAGTAGAGGTTCTAGATGTTGATATGGGAGCTGATACAAATAGAACTGTTGTTACTTTTGTGGGAACTCCAGACATTATTTCTGAAGCTGCTTTCCAAGGAGTTAAAAGAGCTTCTGAATTAATTGATATGAGAAAACATGAAGGAGCTCATCCAAGAATGGGTGCCACAGACGTTTGTCCATTTATCCCTGTCTCAAACGTTTCCATGGAAGATTGCATACGACTAGCAAAGGAAACTGGGAAAAGAATCGGAAATGAACTTAGTATACCAGTTTATCTTTACGAAAATGCTGCCTCTCGTGAAGAAAGAAAAAATCTCGCAACAGTCCGTTCTGGTGAATACGAAGGACTGGAAGAAAAACTAAATGATCCTGAGTGGAAACCTGATTATGGTTCTGCAAAACTAAACAAGCGTGCGGGAGCAACAGCAGTCGGTGCTAGGGAATTCCTTATTGCATATAATATAAATCTTAACACCAATGATAGGACCTACGCAAACGAGATTGCATACGAGTTAAGAGAAAGAGGTAGATGGAAAAGAATTGGGAATACTGAACCCTTCTATTACAAGGGAGATGTTGTATACTTTGAAGAGAATAAATTTCCCGATGGAAACAGTGACTTTGTCGGAAAAAATTTTGAAGAATTATCTATTTACTATAAGAAGAATTATGGCAAGAGTCTAAGAGAAAGATATGAAAGTATAGGACTTGACCCTGATAATTTGACGGGAAATCCCGTTTACAAAGACGGGCTGTTCACGCATGTCAAGGGATTAGGATGGGTGATTCCTGAGTATAACAGAGCTCAAATTAGCATGAATCTTACGAATTACAAGATTTCACCAATACATGAAATATTTGATGCTGCTTGTGAAGAAGCAGAAAAGAGAGGGATAAAAGTTACAGGGTCTGAGATAGTTGGTTTGATACCTTATGAAGCGATGAAGAGTGCAGCAGTACATTACCTTTCCAAGATGCATAAATCACCTGGATTACCAGTTCCGGACCTCATGAATGTGGCGGTACAGAGCTTAGGTTTGTCCGACGTTGGTAATTTTAACCCCGAGGACAAGGTGTTAGGTATGCCCAAGACAGATGGTGAGTTAGCAAATCGAATCACTTTTGATTTTGTTGATGAGGTTTCGAGAGATTCACCTGCTCCTGGAGGAGGATCGGTAGCTGCATTGTCCGGAGCGTTAGGGGCTGCATTAGGAACGATGGTGGCTAATCTCAGTACCAGTAAAGCTGGTTTCGAGAAACATAAGGATAAACTGGCCAAGATATCCAAGAAAGGGCAAATCGTGAAAGATCAATTAGTAAAAGCAATTGACGAAGATACCAGTGCATTTGACAAAGTGATAAAAGCAATGAGAATGCCCAAGGACACCAAAAAGGAAAAAGAAATTAGGGAAACTGAAATGCAAAAAGGATACCAAAGTGCTACCTTAGTACCTTTGAAGACCGTTGAGAACTGTAGAAATGCCTTAGATGTATGCCATGAAATATCTGAGATAATGGATGAAAGCATGGCAAGTGACGTTGGTTCAGGGGCATTGATGGCAAATGCAGGTGCCAAGGCCGCAGCCTATAATGTTGCGATAAATCTTAAGAGTATAACTGACAAAGGCTTCTGCAAAAAAACAAACAAAGAACTTGCCGATATAATTAAAGAATGTGAAGAATTATCGGATAAAGTTGCAAAGAACGTTGATAAAACTCTTTAAATTATTTTACAAAATATTTGAAAACAAAGTAGACTAGGCCAAATCCAACAATGAAAAGCATTATTGAATCTAGGGAATAATTTGTCTCCTCCTTAACATATACTATTTCGGTAGGTTCAACTGATTTATTTGGGTCATCCGGGAAGGCATCTGAATTGTCCCCATAACCATCATTATCGCTATCTAACCATTCATTAGGATTATTCGGGAATGAGTCCTGTCTATCACAATAACCATCTAAATCGCTATCGATATAATCTAAACTATATTCTGGACACGCATCGGAATTATCACCTACTCCATCGTTATCTGTGTCAATAGTCTCATTAGAATCAAGTGGGAATCTATCTTCAGAGTCGATAACTCCATCAAAATCTGTATCATTACTATATGGATCTGTACCAATCAAATTCTCTGCATTGTTTCCGATTGTGTCACCATCGCTATCAAGAGTTTCATTTGAATCAAAAGGAAATTCATCTGAATTGTCGCCAACTCCGTCACCATCAGTATCATTCCATTCCAGAGAATCTAGAGGAAAAGCATCTCCTGTTTGATTTATTCTAAGACCAGTAACATTATCTACAAAAAACAAATAATTATCGGTACGATTGTCAGAATCTGTATCATAATTACTCGGATCTGTATGATATATAAAAACCTCGTACGAATCATTCAATCCATCGTTATCAGTATCAATACTTGTAGGGTCCGTAATGTATCCATCAAGTCCAAAATATACTTCTTCTGAATCATACAGTCCATCTCCATCCGTATCGTTTGAAGTTGGATTTGTACGTAGGTAATCATCACCTACCCTGAAAGTCTGATAATTACCAAAGCCTGTTGGCCTTTCGTAAACATATCTTATCTCGTCTAAATTGAGTGCCCTGTCCCAAATTGCAATATTATCTATGGAGCCATTCAAATATTCTCCATTCTGCCCTCGACACATATAATTGTAATCTGATGCTGTTTTGATAACATGATTTGGGGAAATATCATTTTGTGATACCAGAGTCCCATTTAGGTATAATTTTATGGAATCCTGTGATTCACTGTAGGTGGCTGCTAAATTGTACCAGACACCAAGTTTAGCTTTTACACTGTAATTTGTAATAGATGAATAAAGTGTGTTGCCCGAGGCAACTTTAAATTCAAAATAATCATCAGAGTTTATTCCCAGCCATGTGCGACCATCATTAGCAGTCCCAAAAACAGTTGCAAAATCATCGGTATAGTTTGTTAATTTCACCCAAGAAGTGACTGTATATTCTGAAAATTTAGAATTGTGGAATGACCCAAATTCCACATAGTCATCTATTCCATCACAATCCAAGCCGCTACCAAAAGATGTTGGAGTTATAACTGGCCCGTTTTTAGAAACTCCTGTATTTGATCTTGTGGAAGAATCCTGAATTATTAGTGGATTGCTACCATCCAAATCCCAGTATGCTCTCAAATTTACCTCATTCAAGGAAAATAGCCTGGACTCGACTAATGCATTGTCATACTCATATAAATTAGAAAGTGTATCATTATCAATATCTCCATCGGAATCTGGTCTTAATGGATCTAATCCCCAATAATATTCCCAACCATCATACATTCCATCGGGACAACTGGAACCGTCATCACACAAGTCTGAATCAACAAAGCGGGGATTAGTACCTTGTAGATATTCCATTGAATTAGTATAGGGAAAATGCTCTATCGAACCATTAATCATCAAATCAAAACCATCGCCATCCCAGTCTTCCCACCCATCAATTTGCTTCATAGGATTAAAATTATTAGCTAATTCATAAGCATCTGGCATAGTATCGTTATCGCTATCTAATTTTGTAGGATCACTCGAAGAACGATTGTACAAATCCCAAGCATTAATTTCCTCATAATCTGTTAATGTATCATTATCTGTATCTTGACTAACAGGACTAGTGAAATAACCAAAATACCCATAAAGTTCATGTCCATCCCATAATCCATCATCATCAGTGTCATTGTCATTTGGATCTGTAACAAAACCAGTGTCTTCAAAGCCAAGACCTTCAATCCGGTCACCTACAGTATCTCTATCTGTATCCCAATGTTTGGGATCTGTTCTATGTTCTACTCCATTATAATCAGACCAACCGTAAAATTCTTCACCATCGAGAAGTCCATCGGCATCAAAATCTGGGTTTGCCGGGCCTGTTCCAATGATATATTCAGCATAATTAGGTAAGCC
>CAYFGG010000039.1:0-7027 GCA_964342795.1 uncultured archaeon
AGCAATACGGAATTCAAAGAAGTTGTACTAATTTCGTTAAAGTATTGCTTGAGAATAACCTAGAGGACACTGTTGTTCTAACTAATATCTTAGGGTGGAAACACGGCCCTCACAAAGATAAGATAGATTGGGAAGGAAATGATTGGAACATAGGGCAAAATTTAGAAGAGTACGTATCTTCCGAGGAACTTTTGAGAATAAAAAACGCGTATAAGAAAGAAAAAATACATTACATAATCTGCCTGAAGGACCCCTATGCTTGGCTTATGAGTTATTCAAAGTACATGAATCGACAGGATAAGGTCCGTTCTCTAGGAGGACTAGTTAGTGAGGGAAAGAAATTCGTCGCACGAAAGAGAGGAGTTCAATTGAATGAGATTGGGGAATATCTAGAAAACTGGAATATGGTACATCAGAATTGGGCTAATCTGATTGATAAGAATCAAAAATGCGCAAGCACTAAATTCGAAGATTTGCTAAAGAATCCACAATCTGAAGTCGAGAGACTATCGATTTTTTTCAATGCGAAAATGAAAGACGAGTTCTACATTCCTGAGAAGAAAATGAGAAGGGGAGGAGAAAAAATGGTCAAAGAGAACTCAACTGAAAACGTAGCTTTCGATAAAGAGTACTACGAAGAGAAAAAATATCTATCACATTTCAACGATGAAATGCTAGCTGAGGTAAGAAAACACATTGATCATGATATTGCTGTGAGGCTGGGGTACGATATCATCTGAGAATTAATTCGTATTGTTTAATCACTTTTTTGGCAGATTCCACTGGATTATGATACTTCTGAACAAAATCGTGACCTGCCTTGCCAACTTCTACCAGAAGCTTACGATTGTTGTAGAATTCTATTATCTTTGATGCTAGATTATCGGGCTGAATGCTTACTATTGGGAGATTATACTTGTCATAAAGCGAATCTGTGAGTGAACAGATAACTGCGCGCCCCAAAGCCATTGATTCTATGGAGAATACGCCATATATGCCAAATTCTGGGTTTAACCAATCGATTATCAGATCGTGGCTTGATATTTGCTCTAACAACTCTGAATGTTGTGAATCCTCGACTAGTGTAAATTGGATGTCCAAACCTTCCTCCTCGAGATTGGAAATGGCTGATAGTACTGCTTCAGTGTTCTTGACCTGTCTATTTGTTGGAGCATGTAGAATCTTCAGTGGGCCTTCTATATCTGGCTCCAAATACCGTAGATTGTCTAGATTAGCAGGGTTGGGCAACCACTCTGCATCTGGCACAAATTCCAGTAGATCTGGAGTGCTGACATACCTATGTTTTACTAGATTGCTCGCAAATTTTGGATATTGCTTATTTCTTATCTCAGAGCCATGGTGATGTAGTACAACAGGCTTACTCATAATTCCAGACCACATCACAAGATCGCGATACCCCTCACTTACTGCCTGACCATGATAATGCAGAATATCACATTCCTTTATCAGGTCGTACAATTTTTTCCCGACAGTTAATTTACCTTTTACTTGTTTTGTATCTATGTCCGAGAGATTGTGGTCAAAGTTCGAATGCCAGCCCTTTGTGCTAGTTACTACTAGGCTTGATTCGATACCAAGTGAGCGTTGAGCATTCACAAGATTCGTGGCTACCTGTGCTGGATTGTTTAGATGAAGGACCTTCATCAATCTATTTCCAACAGCTGATTACGACTTTCTAACAATAAACCAACAGCCCAGCGTGCTATGACTATACCTGCTAAAATGCCAATAAGTGGATCTAGGATTACCCCTATGCTTTCATCGAAAATGCCAATTACCAGAGCAATTATTACTAGTACGGAAACTAAAGCGTCTGCTAAAACATGAAGATAGGCTCCTCTTCTATTTAGATCTTCAATATCGTCGGGATTTGTCATTACCTTCTCAAACTTGTCGGAAATGAATTTCCAATCATTTTTGTATGAATCAAGAGCTGCCGCCCAAGTGCCTTTCTCGATTATTTTATCTGAGTGGTCATGGTCATGGTCATGGTCATGGTCATGTTCATGGTCATGGTCATGTTCATGGTCATGGTCATGGTCGTGATGGTGATGGCCATGATGATCGTCGATACCTAATATATTTGCGCAAACAAGATTAACTACTAAACCAATAAATGCAACAATAATAGCTTCTTTAAATTTAATTTCTTCAGGTGTCATTAGCCTATCGACAGACTCCCACCCAATGTACAAAGCTACAATAGCCAATACTATTGCTGAAGCAAAACCACCTAATGCCATTACTTTGTCCCTTTTGCCTTTGACCTTAGCCTCGTTTCTAGCATAGTAATATGCATACAATGTTATTCCAAGAGCTGCAGCATGTGTTCCCATATGCCACCCATCTGCTAAAAGGGCCATCGATTTTGTAATATAACCAAATCCTACTTCGATAACCATCATTACCAATGTTATAGCGACTACCAATTTGGTTTTACTTTCCGAATCTTCGTCAACGGAATGGTGGTGATGGTGGCCCCCGGACATAGATGGTTATTAGCGGTGCAAGAAAAATGCTTTCTTTCCCTCTAACCTCACGAAACCGACCCTTTCAAACTGAACAACCTGTCCATCTAAGTCCGATATGTTGTCTTCAACAACACCTTTGACGGATGTTCCATCTGGATAGAACAATTCGATTGGGCAATGTTTGCTGCACCACTGAAAAATCGAATTTCCACGTTTGTGATCAAAGCCCGAAAAACTAAGGATGTCACCATCGACAGTCACATTGCAAAGATTCTTCAGCCTTATCTCTGTATTATCCTGAATTTCATCGCTAGGAAGGTAAATAGAATCACCGGATTTTATCTCTTCATCCCTAACTCCTAGGTCTAGATTGTCAGGATGCCAAGGTGCGTCCTTTGATAGTGAATTGTCTGTTTTCATTTTGAATTCCGTAGGATTGGGGACGAAGAAAAGGCGACGGCTGACGGGATCCACGAAATCCTTGTTCATAGCATCGAAATTCTGCCATGAGAACTTGATGTCCACTTCCTTTATGCCTGCATTCTCCCAATATTTTGTGAATGTCTTAGATTGGTAACCTCTTCGGGCCAACGACTTGATAGTAGCCAAACGACAATCGTCCCAACCACTGAATTCCCCATTAGATATGGATTCTCTAATGCTACTGGTTTTGAGATTGGTATCTGGAATAGATACAAGTCCATAATGTATATATTCTGGTTCATCCCAACCCATGTACTTGTAGATCCATTTCTGCTTCAATGTATTATTCAGATGATCTTTCCCTCTCAGTACATGTGTAATTCCAAGACGATAATCATCTATTGCGACTGCATAATTGTATAGAGGCCATAGCCGATATTTGTCTTTCCGCCTTGGGTGAGGTGATTCAACTACACGAAATGCTACAAAGTCTCTAAGTGCAGGATTTGGGTCATCTAAATCGGTCTTGATAACTACAATTCCATCGCCGCCAGACAATAACGCCTCGAATTCACTAAGCTGAACAGTAGAATCTCTATTGCGATCTGGATGGGCTTCACTCCGATTCTTTAGTTCTCTCCAATGCTCGGCGTCCGAATTGGTGACGTAAGCGCCTCCATTGGAGATTATATTTCGTATATCTTCGTAGTATATTTCTATTCGATCAGACTGGATAATTACCTCATCGGGATTGATATCTAACCAGTCCATATCTGACTGTATCATTTCATAGGCTTCGGAATCAATTGCATTAGGATTCGTATCCTCTAGACGGAGAATCAATTTACCATCGTATCTATTGCGATAATAATTGTTCAAAGCCAATGCTCGTGTATGGCCTAAATGAAGAGGGCCACTAGGGCCTGGAGCAAACCTTAATACAACTTTGTCACTATTTTCAAGAGGTGGGAGTTCCTTCTCGACAATTTCTTTTGGTTTAGAGGGTTTTTCTGGCAAGAATGATTTTAGGTCTTCTGGGTCCATCTGATTTACTTCAACGATTACCTCATCGATTAAGGACATGATCTCTTTGGCTGATTTGCGGAGTTCAGGGAATTTTCCCATAGCTTTCCCTATCACACTCTTAGACCTAGCCTCGCCATACTGTGCGGCCTCGGACATTGCCAATTCTAGTAACTTCTGCCTTAATTCTGACACAGTGGTGGAAAGAGAGGGGTGTTTACGTGTTTTCAGTTGACTTTATGGAATATATTTTAATTAGACCACTTGAATCCAAACATCGTGAAGAAGGCGTTGATGGTGGCTGCGCTGTTCATGACTGTGGGATGCATTGATATCCCAGCCATGAATGGTTTAATCGATAGAATTGTTCCAGAAGAATCGACTAGTTATCAAGAAATCGAAGTCTGGAATGTAGAAGGTGATTTCGCTCCTGACCCAGATCAAGACAGCGACGCACTGATGAAGGCCATCGAGGACATGATAGATAATCCACTTCAGTTCCAACAAACTGCACAGAACCTTTCATGGAAGAAATACGAACACTCTTTTGTCATCGAAAGTGAATGGCAAGCAAGATTTGTGATGCTGCTTCTTACTGTTAATTATGACGTTGCAGGAGGAAGTGATCCTAGTGAAGGGCCTGCTGGGACTTTGGATATCAGTATTAGAGATCCAAATGGTGGAGAGCATGGTGAAGGTTATGAGATGGTGACTTGGAACAATGGAATAAACGAAAGACCATACCTTCTTCCATCGATATATGGTACTTGGACAATTACAATTTCAGGTTCAGGACTAGAGGGAATTGGGTCTATTGCCTATTCTGGTGATTATACGATAAAAGTCACGAGCGAAAAATTAGTTTAAGCTGTCAAAGATTAAAATCAACCCCAATACAATACAATAGGGCGTAAAGTAATGGAATTTTTGTTGTTTTATTAATTCTAAAAGTGCATTCACCGCGAGATAGCTGGTAATGACCGAAGCAACAAAACCCAATAGCAGAGACAATGCACCTACCTCGGAGACTGTTTCATCAATATCCTCGAATTTCAGAAGAGTGGCCCCGATAATCGCAGGTATGAAAAGAAGAAATGAAAAACGTGCTGCTTTTACTGGATCCATACCTAAAATCTTGGAAATCGCAATGGTAGAACCTGAACGGGAGATTCCTGGCAGAATAGCCAGACCTTGGAAAATACCAATCAGAAATGTGTTCTTTATGGGGAAATCATCGGGATCAATTTTCCCATCGTAATCTTTGCTTAGCCATACAAGAATTCCTGTGAATATCAAACAAGTACCAACCAAGTGCATCTCTGAATAGAAATCACCTATCACTGTGCTATCAAACCCCAAACCAATAGCTGCGGTTGGAACTGATGCAACAAGAACCATTGCTATTATCCTCTCGTCCCCTTTTAGATTATCACTCCTTAATCCTTTCAGGAAATTTGGTAATGCTATTAGCACTTGACGAACTTCATCTCTCATTATGTAAAGAATCACACATAGTGAACCCAAATGTAGTATTATGTCAAACAGAATGGGTGGTTCCTCTTCAAAATAAAATTGGAAAATAGCCAAATGACCACTACTGCTGACAGGAAGCCATTCTGTAACTCCTTGCAGGATGCCTAGAAGCACCGCTAACCACCATTCCATAATCTCCCAATAGTCACGTTTATTTAACCGACGGTTGAGTACGTGACGATGGCAGAAGCAAAAGTGCGTTGCACAACTTGCTATAACGTTTTCAACACGGCAAAGAAGGAAGGGCAGGATGCAACCTGTCCAATGTGCGACTCTACATTCACAATCCAGAAGAAAACTTTTGTCGGTGACATAAAGCAGAGTATAAACAAAGTAACTAAAGGAATAAGTGATTACGTTAAGGAAAAAACCGGAACTACCGAGGAGGAAAAGCAGCCCTTTACAGAAATTGATGGGAAAAAATACGACCGTGAACTGATTGAGATTGCAGAACAGATAACTACAAAGAAGGAAGAAATAGAAGTGGAAGGAAGCAAGCTGCTCCTTGAAAAGATAACAGATTATGATGATTATACCAATATTGAGAAACGGACTGTCAACTATATTCGAAAGAATTACAAATTTACAGATGAGGCTAACAAATGGCTAAGGAGCGAAATAAGAAAGTGGGCAGCAACAAAGAAAAGAACTTCAGGTACCACTGACCCAACAGGTTCTCAATTCAAACCTGGAAAACAGGTATCGATGGTATTCAGCAATCTAAAGGATGCGTACACTTGGGATAGTCTGAACAACCTTACTGAAAAACCCAAAACGGCGGCACAATGGGCTGGAATATTACTGGCAGTCGTCTTCGTGTTAGGAATAATGTCTGGAATCGCATATGGGCTAAAATGGAGTGATCAGAGTACACAATGGGACAATGAAGGATTGTCCTCAGTCCAAGGAATGGTAATCGACAGAGATGGAAACTCTCTGGAAGGCGTTAGAGTGGAATCTGCCGACAAGAATACCTACACCAATCCCCAAGGAAAGTATACATTGTATGACTTGAAAGGTGATGAAGCGAGAATAGTCTTTGCTCTGGAAGGTTATGGAACTGTAAACGTATGGATGAATATTCGTGCTGACATATCTGCCAACATAATGGAAATCTCTATGGATCTGGGTGATGAGGAAAAGAATTACGATTATCGAAAGGAAGTTGCAGAGCCATGGCCTCCAAACTATGCATTAGCTCCTATTTTCATGATTGCAGCAATGTTGGCATTGGTAGGAGGGTCAGCTGCTTTGCTTCAACAAAATTTTAGAGTGGCAATTATGGGATGTCTCTTTGGAGTTCTAAGCTATGGATTTCTAATCGGCAGTGTTCTATCCATAATCGCCTTGGCATTTCTACTGTTTGATAGAGAAAAGTTCGAATCAAGGCAATAAATGTCTTCTTGGGAACTAAAAAAGAAATGGAAGCATCTAGGAAGATGGAATAGAACTTTCTTGGTTATACTTTGGCTTTGGACGCTTCTGATTGCAAGTGGCCCACTAATGATTCCTGAAGGTGAAGCAAGTGACCTTAGTGGAAGTGTAGGAACCTATGA
>CAYFGG010000040.1:0-6903 GCA_964342795.1 uncultured archaeon
CCCATTCCTAGCATAGATATCATCATTCCGACGATACCCATAGTTACTGCAATTTCGGCATACTCAGCTTCCATTATTCTTCCTCCTCTGAATCATCTTCTTCAGTAGTATCTTCATCGGATTGATTCAATTCTTCCTCAAGCTTCTTTAGTTCCTCATCAAGATCCAAATCTTCTAAATCTTCCAAATCTAGGTCTTCTAAGTCATCAACGGTATCAACTTTCATTAAAACAAAAAGAATCACAAACATACCAATCATCATTCCAGCTAGAGCAGATATTCCTGACACTAGTCCTTCCATGAACATCGATGAATCAAATATACTTTCAACACCTTCTAAAGCATCAAAAGTCAAAACATAGGTGGCCGCCAGCATAGCTATTCCTGAGAATAAGAGTGCATATCCAATCTTTTGAGATTTTCCAGCACCGAAGTAGGCGGTAAACATTCCAGTCCCGAGAAGAGCGACACCTATGCCAACAATTAGCATGGAGACGAAAAAGTCCATAACTTCCCAGTCTGCAAAATCGGTTGAGAAATTCATTTGTATCACTAAGTACTGAGGCACCTTCATTATAAATTTATCCATACTATCTTTGTGTTTTAGCAAAATTAATATTTTACACTTTTATCGTCGATAGGTCGGTTAAGTATATATACTGTCTACTTCCTGTAATCTAAGGTGAAAACCAATGGCTGAAGTTGTAGCTAACACAGGAGTAAGCAAGGATGCCGGGTATTTGTATTACTTGGGCAAAGATGGTAACGTATGGCGTACCAAGATGGCACGTGGTGGAAAGAAGACCGGTGGAGGACCAGAAATGGTAGCTACCGCAGGTGTTTCCCGTGAAGATGGTTTCCTATACTACATTGACAAAGGTGGAAATGTAGCTAGGTCTCCAATGGCTCGTGGCCGTAGATAAGTATAAACAAATATACACGGTTGTTTAGCCCAAGCATCTAGCTTGGGCTTCATTCTTTTTAGGGCAGAGGTCGCTTAGCCCGGTATAGCGCCGGCCTTGAAAGCCGGTGGGAAATCTCCCTCGGGGGTTCAAATCCCTCCCTCTGCGCCAAAGTTGTAGAAGTTATGAGGATACTAGTTTCAGATTCTTGTCTCTGTCCTTTATTTCTTTTAGAATCTCTTCTATAAAATTGTCTAGTTTTACTTTATTTCTCTGATCTCCATTTCTTGCTCTAATTGCCACAGTTCCTTCTTTAGCTTCCTCTTCTCCTATTATCAACATGTACGCAGGTCTCATTTTCCGATGATTTCGAATCTTCTTCCCAATGGTATTATCAGAGAAGTCAGTTTTGGCCCGTATGTTTGCTTTCACAAGAGCATGTGCTACTTTAGCCCCATATTCATTCTGTTTCTCAGATATGGTCAAAACATGAGCTTGTATTGGAGAAATCCACGTTGGAAAGTTTCCAGCCCAATGTTCAGTTAAAAATGCAACGAATCTTTCATGAGTGGAAAGAGGTGCCCTGTGTATAACGAATACTTCTCCATTTTCACCACCAGTATCATCTATGTATGATAATCCGAAGCGTTCCTTGGCTGCAAAGTCAAGTTGAATTGTTGACATCGACTCTTCACGACCTAGTAAAGTCGTGAATTGGACATCAATCTTTGGCCCATAAAAGGCAGCTTCCCCTTCACTTTCTTCATAAGGAACATCTAGTTCATTCAAGATCTTCCGGAGATAATCCTGTGTAGTCTCCCAGTTTTCCTTACTTCCTATGTATTTCTCAGTTTTATTTGGATCCCATAATGACAGACGGAAGAAGTAATCCTCAAACCCAAAAGTTTCATAATAATCGCGTACCATTCTTATATTATCTGCAAATTCTTGTGCTACTTGATTGATTGTACAGTATATGTGCGCATCATTCATAGATAGCATTCTGACCCTAAGTAGCCCCGTTAATGTTCCTGATAATTCCTTTCGGTAAACAGTTCCATACTCAGCGATTCTTAGAGGAAGTTCTCTGTAAGATCTTTTTTTGTTTCCGTAGATTAAATGATGCATTGGGCAATTCATTGCCTTTAGGTAATAGGTTCCGTCATCCATTTCCATTGGAGGATACATTGTATCTGCATAGTGTGGCAGATGCCCACTGGTCTCGAAAAGTTCTTTCTTTCCTAGTACAGGAGTGGTAACTCTTTCGTAACCATAATCTTCTTCGGTTTCTATTGCAAATTTTTCAATTTCATTCTTCAGAATCTCACCATTAGGGAGCCAAAGAGGAAGTCCTTTCCCAATCTGCTCATTAATCATGTAAAGCTCCATTTCTTTGCCAATCTTTTTGTGATCTCTTAGCGCAGCTTCTTGTATTTGCTTTTCACGTTTTTTAAGATCCTCTTTTTTAGCATAGCATATCCCATAAATCCGTGTCAGTGGTTTTTTCTTAGAATCTCCTCTCCAGTATGCTTGGCTGGTACTGGTTAATTTGAACCATTTGAGTTTTGAAGTTTGAGATACGTGTGGCCCTCTACAAAGGTCTACAAATTCCCCTTGTCTGTATGCTGAAGATCCAACATCATGCCCAATCTTGTCATCCATTATTTCAAGTTTGAATTTATTGTTGGAAAACATTTTTCTCAATGTTTCATTATCATGCTCCTCACGCACAATTTTCAGATTTTCTCTGGATAATTGTTTCATCCTCTTTTCAATTTTTGGCAAATCTTCTTTGCTTATGGGCTCCATATCAAAATCATAGTAGAAACCATGCTCAATTGGAGGTCCAATGGTTGGTTTTGCACTAGGAAATAAATCTGTTACAGCTTGAGCTAGTAGGTGGGCACAGGAATGCCTAAGGATGTAAAGTCCTTCCTCAGATTCAATATCAATGGGTCTTAGACTACAGTCAGAATGTAGAGAATGATTCATATCTCTTTCAATTCCATCTATTGTCCCTGCTATGGCACTAGACTTCCGTCCATGAACATCTATTATAACATCTTCAACACAGGTTCCCTTTGCGTATTCTCGAGTTTCGTTGCTGTTTATTTTGACCTTAATCATTTTCTTTACTGTATTGTGCATCCAAACAACGATTATTAACAGTGTACGTCCTTCTTTATCAATGGCTAATTTATCTTATTTTACATTTAATTGGATGGTAGTCTCAGTATGATGAATTTAGTATTGCAGTAGACATTTTCACAAGTAAATGCTTATACTCTGTCTACTTTGCACTTGTCGAGATATAGTTATGCCAAATGGTTCAAAGAAGGGGCAGAAGCGCCGTTCTAGGAAGCGCCGTCCAAAGAGTAACAAGAATATTTTGAAATTATCTGTTGCAGCAGTGACCATTGTCATTATAGCTATTTTTCTCTCCGCAGCTATCCCAGACTTTGCAACTATAATTGCAGTTATTTGCATGTTAGCATTAGGTGTAATATTTTACTTTATGGCTACGAGTCAATCTAAACCTCGAAGGCGAAAGCGTAAACCTAGAAAAAGTGAGAGCAAGGATGCAGAACCCCAGTTTTACACTGCACTTCCTTCATCACTTGGTTTAACTGAGATTCCTGAAGAACCCCCGAAACCACAAGTCAAATTACCACCAAGACCAATTAGGGCTGCTAGAAGAAGGCGAGATTTCATCACTTATCCAATGGCGGTTGGCGGCGGATCCTATTCAGATTCTTATGTTCAAGTTGACAAGGATACAGTTTTACGTCTTCGTTCAGAGATGACTCCAGAGTCCCCCTCTAGATTGTTGCCAGGTATGCGTATTGATACCCTCCCGTCATCTAAGATAGGGGCTGTAATGTCTCAGGAGGTAAAATCAAGTGTCGAATTGCCTGAACAACCTCAACCACCTGTTATCCCAGTTTCCGAGGAGACACCTGTAGTAGCTGAAGCAGTTTCAGCAGTTGCTGTAGATGCCGAAGTTGCTCCAGTCGTTGCATCAGAGGCTTCTCCTGTGGAGCAGCAAGCAGTTCAAACAGCCGTTGTTCAGGAGGAAGAAGAAGAAGAAGAAATGGAATTTGATATGGAGTGGGACTAGTCCCTTCGTTCTTTTTTCATACTCCGTCGGTCTTTTATTGTCTTATCTGAATCCACCAACCTTGAGAGTTCATGAATATATTACGAAACGCCGGGAGAAGCACCCTCTCCATTTCACATTATTGGATCCTGGCAAAATGGGTTCAGAAGAACTTGTGGAACTAGCAAAGCAAACAGCATTGGTTGGAACAGATGGATTTATGGTGGGCGGATCTACAGATCTTAGTCTGGAAAAGGTCGATTTGGCAGTAGAAGCAATAAAGGACACAACCCATCTTCCAGTAATACTTTTCCCAACGCATGCTTCTTCAGTATCAGGAAAGGCAGATGCAATATTCTTCATGTCACTCCTTAACAGCGAAAGCCGCCAGTTTCTGGTCGGTGAACAAATCGCAAGCGCTCGTTGGGTCAAACACACAGGCTTGGAACCCCTTCCAATGGCCTATCTTGTTGTCGCCCCAGGAATGGCCGCAGGTCGTGTAGGTCAGGCACAGCCACTACCCCGTGATGACCCTGAACTAGTCGTTTCGCATGCCCTTGCAGGACAATATCTGGGAATGACATATATCTATTTGGAGGCAGGTTCTGGAGCATCAGATCCAGTTCCAGTTTCTATTATCAATGAAGTGAAGAAAGCAACAGATGTTACACTTATTGTTGGAGGTGGAATAAAAACTCCGGATTCTGCATCTAAGGCTGTGAAAGCTGGTGCAGATATAGTTGTAACTGGGACATTAGTGGAAACTTCAGATAAGCTTAAAGAAGAAATGTCTCAACTAATAAAATCCATTCATTCGTGATAACATGCATCCTGAACTTAATTTTGATGAAGAAACTCCACCTCCTGCTCGTCTGACAGGTTTCCTGTATCATACACCGACTATACTTCCCAGCCTGCTACTTTTTTTTTCAACTACAATTTTGCTAGTTTTCACAGGGCTTAGAACACTTGATAGAGCTGAAACGCCTCTAGATTTTGGTATTTTTGCAATAATCACATTCTCAGTTCCTGTTCTTCTGGTATCATATTTAGTCTCAAATATATCATGGAGTTGGGATGGCCGTTATCCTGTTAGGTATGGCCTCCAAGCAGGCGCTACTGGTTCATTTTTGATGTTGATAACTATCACTATTGGGGACTATTTTGACGAACCTAGCAAAGGTTTAGCATTTGGTTTTGGATGCATGGGTGGGTTGTGGTATCTGACATTACGTACACATGGTAGTGCTCCTGCACGTATTGCATTCCCTCTATCATTGATTTCACCTTTTGTAAGCATTTACTTCTTTTGGTATGGAGAGTCAATGTCTGAGTTTAATTTTGGTTTGTTGGCAACTTTAGCCCTAGCCTTTGCCAGTCACTTTTTTCTCTTTTTAGTTGATTCACCTTACAAGAAGGCCGTTGGCGTCAGCGGAACACGACATATGTCAGCCTTCATAGATCATTTTTCTACAGGTAATGGGCGTCGTTTGACGGAGGCGATTCGTGAAATATGTCAAACATTTGAGACTAAAAACGGTTGGATTTCCATTAGAAAAGAGGGAAAGACAGTAGCTTTTCTGGCGATTCCAGGAGTACATCCTGGACCACTTGGTAATTTAGGCGGTTCGAATCTGCCTGTAAAGATAGATCCATTTCTTCCAGGATTAGGATTTGCTTTTCATGGCTCCACTACGAACGATCATAATCCATTAAGGGATGAAGATATAACTAGAATTGGAAAAGCCATGGTAAAAGCTTCTGAGGAAGCTGATTATAGCGATACGTCATTTGGCCTGTTCAAAGAAGGTGATACTCCTTCTGTAAATGTTCTTGGAATTGCCGATGGTTCTCTTATGTTCGTGAATCCAGGTGACAGTGATGACATTTTACCAGAACTGTCAGCACGTTTGGAAAGGTCCCCATCTAGTTCAGGAGGTGCCCGATTGATGATAGATCTTCATAATCAAGAGGGTTGGGGTCGTTCACCGTTGGCAGCAGGTACAAAAGAGGGAACAATTCTTGAAATATGTTGTTCTAAGGCAGTTAAAGCAAGTAGATCATCAAACAAAGGTAAATTAAAGATTGGAATTTCAAATATACCTGGTGAGAATCTTAGTAGAGGTATTGGGCCAGGTGGACTTCGGGTTTTGGCCATCAGTACTGAATTTGATTCAAGAGAGCAGAGTACTGCTATACTCCTTTGGGATGCTAATGGAATGGCACCAGGTATGAACGAAGAATTACAATCGGGCTTGAGTGGCATCGTTGACAATGTTCTACTAGCAACTACCGACAATCATTATGTAAACGTGAAACCAGGAGGTTTCAATCCCTTATCTGATTCAGAAGGTATCTTGCCGTCAGCTAAAGAGGCACTTAACGAGGCTATCAAGGATCTATCTCCAGCAGAAGCTGCGATGGGTTCAGTGTATGTTGATGGTGTAGAGATTCTTGGATCAGGTAATCAAGATACTATCAAGGCAGCAGCAAATGCAGTCGTTGAGGTAGCTAGATTCTCTTGGCTACCAATCTACTCGTCAGCAACGATGCTCTGTCTTTTGCTGTCGCCGTATATCTAAGTCTGTATTTGTATTGAAATTTTGACACCATCAGGTATCTGAATTCTCATAAGTTGACGCATAGCTCTTTCATCTGCATCGATATATATTAATCTCTTGTGTAATCTTGCTTCCCAGCGGTCCCAAGTTTCAGATCCTTCGCCATCAGGTGATTTTCTGACAGGGACCTTAAGTTTCCTCGTTGGAAGAGGTATAGGTCCAGTCATACTGACTCCCGTTCTATCTGATATTGTCTTTATTTGTTCACAGACACCGTCAACTATAGAGTGACTCAAGGCATGCAAGGAGATACAAGCTCTACTAGATGCCTTTTTGGGAGCCA
>CAYFGG010000041.1:0-6434 GCA_964342795.1 uncultured archaeon
CCCTTTTAAGGGGGTATATTCATACACTTCAGTACTGATTTGAGGGATAAATTTTGGCAGAAGAAACTACTGATACGATTTTAAAAATCGGTTTGGAGAAAGAGATGCGGAAGTCCTATCTGGATTACGCGATGTCAGTTATTGTTGGTCGTGCTTTACCAGATGCTAGAGATGGTCTCAAACCTGTTCATCGAAGAGTTCTTTATGCAATGAAAGAGATGGGTTCTGGCCCCCGCTCACCTTACAAAAAATCAGCTAGAATCGTTGGAGATACTATGGGAAAATACCATCCTCATGGAGACCAAGCGATATATGACACAATGGTAAGAATGGCTCAGAACTTCTCTTTGCGATATCCTTTAGTTGATGGTCAGGGGAACTTTGGTTCAGTTGATGGAGACAAGGCTGCAGCTATGCGTTATACAGAATCACGTTTGGCTTCAATTTCAGATTCGGTGTTGACGGACATAGATGAAGCTACAGTTGACTTCACTGACAATTATGATGGTTCGTTACAAGAACCATCGGTTCTACCAGGTTTGCTTCCAGGACTTTTGGTCAATGGCTCATCAGGTATAGCTGTTGGAATGGCTACTAACATGGCACCGCATAATCTATCTGAGATTATCTCTGCCCTTAACATGTTGATTGAGAATCCCAAGACTCCACTGGCAGAGATAATGACAGTTCTTCCTGGGCCTGACTTCCCTACGGGAGGGACTATTATGGGAAGAAAAGGAATTTTTGATGCATATACTGAAGGTCAAGGTTCAGTGAAGATACGCGGTAAAATAGTAAATGAATCAGATGATAAGAATGAGTATCTGGTAGTTACAGAAATACCCTTTTTGATTCAGAAAAACAGACTATTGGAGGACATATCAAAGATGATTCGAGACAAGAAAATAGAAGGAATCAGAGATATCCGAGACGAATCAGATCAGAAGGGAATGAGAGTTGTTTTTGAGTTGAAACGTGATGCTTCACCAATGGTAGTTGAGAATCAGTTGTACAAAAATTCAGTTTTGGAGACTACATTTTCGATAAACAATGTAGCTTTGGTCAAAGGTCAGCCAAAACGTATGAACCTGATTGACCTTCTTCAGGTTTATCTATCGCACAGAAAAGAAATAATCACTAGGCGAACAAAGTACAGACTTGGCAAGGCTGAAGAACGGGCGCATATTGTGGAAGGCCTGCTTTTGGCAATATCTAAGATGGATAAGGTCATAGCCTTCATCAGAGGTGCTGCAGGAAGAGATGCCGTTATTGCCGGACTTCATAAAAAATTCTCATTGAGCAAGATTCAGTCTAAGGCAATTGCAGACATGCGTCTCTATCAGCTGTCTCAGCAGGATGCAGATGAAAGAAGGCAAGAGTTAGAGGAACTCAAGAAAACGATGGCAGAACTTAAGGCAATATTGAAGGATTCTGCTAAAGTATCATCGATAATTCAAGAAGAATTACAGCAATTAAATGAAAAATATGGAGATGAAAGAAGAACGATAATCTCTGATTTCGACGGCGATTTGAATACAGAGGATTTAATCCCACGCTCTCAAGTAGTAGTAATGCGTACGTTTGAGGGATATATCAAACGGGTGGGTTTGGATGAGTATCAAGCACAGAATAGGGGAGGAAAAGGTAGAATAGGCATCAAGGCCAAGGAGGGTGATTTCCCAGTTGAATTGTATTCTATGGGCTCACATGATCACATTTTGTTTTTTACAACTGCAGGCAGTATGTATTTCCTAAAAGCATGGCAGATTCCGGATGTATCTCGTTATTCCAAGGGAACTCCCATAGTACAGTTACTTCATAAATTGGATGAAGGACGTAAACAAAAGGATGAGAAGGTTTTGTGTATGCTGCCAGTTTCCAACATGGATGGAGATGGCCATTATTTCTTATTCGCGACAAAGAACGGCATTATCAAAAAGACACGATTAGAAGAATATTCATCACGAATAGAGAGGGCATGGGCTAGAGATCAAGGTTTCCGTGCTATTACATTAAAAGAAAAAGATGAATTGGTAGGAGTTGCTATTTCTGAAGGCGATAGTCAGGTGATGCTAGCAACTAAGGGAGGAATGGCAAATCGTTTCTCTGAAGGAGAGATAAGGATTGTAGGGCGCAATGGCCAAGGAGTTATTGGCATGCGTCTTAAAGACAAAGATGAGGTCATTGGCATGTCTTTAGTGGCCGATGAGGATGTTCTTTTGACCATAACTGAGAAGGGATATGGAAAGAGGGCCAACGCAAGTAATTATAGATTGACAAGACGTGGAGCCAAAGGAGTCTTCAATATCAAAGTTGATGAGAAGAGTGGGAAGGTGATTGCTACGATGACACCAGGAGATGCTAATCAGATTCTAGCGACAACATCATCAGGTAAGGTAATTCGCACTAGTATAGACAGTATAAGACAAATTGAACGTGTAGGCCGTGGAGTTAAGGTAATGGCTGTAGATGATGACGAGACTGTGGTTGCCGTGGCTTTGCATAATGAAGACGATGAGGAAAAGAACAGTGATTCTAACGGAAATGGGCAGCAGATATGCCCTGAGTGCAAAGCAGGCAAACTAATTCTTGATGGTGATAAGTATGTGTGTGGAACGTGTGGATTGATTAAGGATGCGTGATACCCCAGTCAAGGATATAGAGATAAACTCCAAAACCACACTTTCAGAGCTTAGTTCACAATTTTCAGATACAGGCGGTTTTGTTGCATCAAAAGTTTCTACAGCAACTTCAATAATCAGCGACATGCTAAATGAGGATTGCACTAAATTCCTGTCATTTCCAGCAGATATAATGGCAACCGGTACACGTGGTTTGATTCGTCAATTTGTGGAGAGTGATAAGATAGATGTTTTGGTCACTACATGCGGTACCTTGGATCATGATATCGCTAGGGTCTTGTCAGACTATTATCATGGCGACTTTATGATGGATGATAAACAATTGAGGGAAAAAGGCGTGAATCGCCTTGGTAATGTTCTAGTTCCCGATGACTCTTACGGAGTTCCTATTGAGAATTGGATACAACCCATTTTGTCAGAACTTTATGAGAAGGAAAAGAGATGGGCTCCTTGGAAGATTTGGAACAAGTTAGGTCTCAGATTAGCAGAGGAAGAGAATGGTTCAGAATCATTGTTAGCTGTTTGTGCTAAAAAAGGAATCAAAGTATTTGTCCCAGGTCCAACAGATGGTGCAGTCGGATCACAGCTTTGGATGTTTTGGCAAACAAACAAAGATTTCACTTTAGATATTCTAGAGGAAGAGCATGAGCTATCTGACATAGTTCATGACGCTAAATCGACAGGAGCAATAATGGTAGGCGGCGGAATATCTAAGCATCATACGATTTGGTGGAACCAATTTAGGGATGGGTTGGATTATGCAGTTCAGGTTACTACTGCACCTGAATGGGATGGATCACTTAGTGGTGCTCGTGTTCGTGAAGCAGTTTCATGGGGGAAGGTTCGCCCTAAAGCTAGACGTATAACTGTGGAAGGAGATGCCACAGTTTTACTTCCTTTGATATTAGGTCCATTACTATGAGAGCAATAGTTCGTGGAGTGTCCTCATCATACGCAAATGCTCTTGCGAAATATTTTGGAACGGGTCCTACAAGTTTAGATGAGGCAAGATCACAACATTCTGCTTATGTCCGAAAGTTGCAAGAATTAGGTGTCGATGTAAAAGAAATAGAAGCGCACGAAGATTATCCAGATTGTTGTTTTGTTGAGGATCATGCAGTCGTAGCCGGTGATTCAGCTTTGATAACGAACGTTGGCCATGACAGCAGAATCGGGGAGAGAGAGGCAGTACAGAGAACTTTAGGGGAAGACTTGGACCTTGTTTTAATGGATTCTGATGGTAGAATGGATGGTGGGGACGTTCTCCATTTCGGAGATCAATTCTTGGTCGGTCACAGTAAAAGAACAAACAAGGCGGGAATCAATTGTTTGAAAGAGTTTGTTGAGTCTAGGGGCTTCACACTACATGTGGTTGAGGTTCCGAGCAACTCACTTCATTTGATTTCGATTTGTACTTCACCTAGTCCTGGCGTCTTATTGGTACCTGATGGCTGGTTTCAGCGGTCAGATTTTCCACCAGACTCTGACATATTGTGGATTCCCAACGAAGAGGCCTATGCAGCTAATGTAATGCCCTTCGGTTCCGATGTTCTGGTTGCAGCAGGATATCCACAAACCTCAAAATTACTAGAAGATAGAGGCCTGAACTTGCACCTCATGGAAATGTCACAATTCAGAGCAGCAGATGGTTCACTTACTTGTCTTTCTGTGTTGTATAAATAACTAAACTTCTTAATACAATACTCTAGTTGTTTCAGTCTCATGCCTGTAATTGATAGTCCCGCAGAGATACAAAGTCCGTCCGGAAAGCTGGGAGTTCTGATGCCAGGTCTTGGGGCCGTAAGTACAACTTTCATAGCCGGAACGATTGCCATCAGAAAAGGAATATCTGAACCAATAGGTTCGTTAACTCAGATGGGGTCATTGCGTTTGGGTAAGAGGAATGAGAATCGAGAAGTAAACATCAAGGATTTTGTTCCTTTGGCAGAACTAGACGATATAGTGTTTGGAGGATGGGATATTTTTGAGGATAATTGCTATGAGGCTGCAGTGAAGGCAGGCGTCATTGATGTTGATCTATTGAATAAAATAAAGTCTGAATTGTCTTCTATAAAACCTATGAAGGCCGTTTTCGACAAAAAGTTTGTAAAGAAACTAGATGGAGAATATGTAAAATCAGTAAAAGGGCACCGAGACCGTATAGAAGCGCTAAGACAAGATATTATAGGCTTCAAGAAACAGAATGATGTTTCACGAGTGGTGATGATTTGGTGCGGTAGTACTGAAGTTTATCAGAAACCGGAAGGTTCAGTTTATGATAACCTTGATTCATTCGAAAAGGCCCTAGATTCCAACGACCAATCGATTGCTCCTTCAGTTCTCTATGCATATGCAGCTATGATGGAAGGTGTTCCCTACGCGAATGGAGCACCTAATCTGTCAGTGGACTTCAACGCAATGTATTCACTGGCTTCTGAAAAGAAGGTACCGATTGCTGGAAAGGATTTCAAGACAGGCCAGACCCTTATGAAAACGATTCTAGCGCCAGGATTCAAAGCTCGAAGGATAGGTATAGATGGTTGGTTCTCAACTAATATTCTTGGTAACAGAGATGGTGAGGTCTTAGACGACCCTGACTCTTTCAAGACCAAAGAAGTCTCTAAACTTGGAGTTCTTGAGCAAATATTGGAACCTGAGAAATATCCCGAATTGTACGGAGATTTATATCATAAAGTAAGGATAAACTACTATCCGCCTAGGGGAGATAACAAAGAAGGTTGGGACAATATAGACATCAAAGGATGGCTGGGTTATCCCATGCAGATTAAGGTTGATTTTCTGTGCAGGGATTCCATTTTGGCAGCCCCTATTGTTCTTGACTTAGCTCTTTTCCTTGATTTAGCTGGCCGAGCTGGAATGCACGGTATTCAAGAGTGGCTTTCATTTTACTTTAAATCTCCAATGTGCAATCCGGATCTTTATCCAATGCATGATCTTTTTGCTCAGAAAGTTAAACTGGAGAACACTCTTCGACATTTAATGGGTGAGACACTGATAACTCACCTTGGTCTAGACTACTATTACGAGGAATAATGAAAGCAGTAGTGGTCACAAAACATGGAGGGCCGGACAATATGGAACTCCAAGACCTTGCAACACCATCTCCAGGGCTGGGGGAAGTTTGTATCAGAGTTTCCAGAGCTGGAATCAATTTTGCAGACATTCTATCACGTATGGGTCTTTACCCAGGAGCACCTAAGCCTCCTTTTACACCCGGTATGGAAGTTTCAGGAACAGTACATGAGATAGGACCAGATGTCGAAGGGTTTGAGGTAGGAGATAGAGTGGTTGGTTCAGGTACTAAGGGAGGTTATGCCACACATACTGTGGCAAAAACCGATGGTGTTTTCAAAATTCCTGATGAGATAAGTTTTGATGTTGCAGCAGCCTTTCCAGCAGTTTATCTTACATCATACTTGATGATAATACATCCTGGAGCTTTACAGAAGAATGAATCTATTTTGATTCATGGTGTCGCTGGTGGAGTAGGTCTAGCCTCAATCGAACTAGCTAAAATCGCAGGAGCCAAGACAATTTTTGGAACTTGCTCCCCAAGCAAACATGAATTTATTCAGGAAAAAGGTGTTTTACCTGTTAATCGTGATAATTTTTTAGCAGGTATAATGGAATGGACTGAAGGTCAGGGCGTCGATTTGGTTCTGGATCCTATTGGTGGTGAACATCTGATGCAATCATACCGTTGCTTAGGCTCTGGGGGGCGTGTTTGTTCATTTGGAATATCAGATATGGCACCTGGTAAGAGCAAGAGCC
>CAYFGG010000042.1:0-6381 GCA_964342795.1 uncultured archaeon
CAAAACCTTGTCTTGTACAACCTGGAATCCAGTTAGGATGTGGTAAATTCAACTCCCTTGTCTCTTCAATGCTGACAATCTTATGTTGCCATGGAAGGAAAAGAGAACAAGCATTCAGAGATGTAGTCTTTCCTGATGCAGTTCCACCGACAAATAGCATTGACATTCCATATTGCATTGCCATCCAGAAGAAAGCAATCTGCATTGATGAAAAAGTCTTGAATTCCAATAAATCCACAGGAGTAAAAGGTTCATCTCTGAAACGTCGTATGGTGAATGTAGAACCTTTAGTAGAAACTTCTCTACCAAGAGTCATAACAATACGAGAACCATCCATTAATGTTGCGTCCAATAGTGGTTCTGCAATCGAAATGTGTTTACCACAGCGCTGTGCCATACGAATTATGTACTGCTCCAGCTCGAGTTCATCATCCCACATAACATTGGTTCTCAAAGATTCAAATCTTCGGTGATAAACAAAAACCTCAACGTTAGGACCATCACATGAAACATCCTCAATGTTGGGATCACGCATCATGGTATCAACTCTACCATAACCAATCAAATCTCTTTCAATGAAATAGTGAATTTTTTCTCTATTACTTTTTCTGGATTTCAAACGATAACTATTCAGTATATCATCAACCGCTTGTTTCAGGAAATCCTCTTGTGACTCATCCATAGTGTCGCGATCAATGTTGAGAGCTCGCTGAAGAACTTCTTTAATCGTATGCAAATCATCTAGTTCTTGTTTTGATGCCTTTGGTTCAACAACGTAATAAAATCTCGAATAATCTCTCTTATCAAAAAGAACTCGAACATAAGAAAATGGAGGCCTGACTGGATAAGTGTCTAGTTCTTCAAAATCCTCACCTATCTCTATATCGTCCATAACAAGGTCATGAATTACACCCTGCTTCTCTGCTGCACGACGCTTGCGTTCTAGGGCTTTTCGCTGCTTCTTGAGTTTACGGCGCTCTAACCAAGAAAGTTTTGATTCATCGACGGGTTCTTCTTCCTGTCCAAGCAATCCAGAATCGGCATCTAGTGTTCCTTTTGCTGCGCTCATTTCAATTCCCCGCCGCCAATATGACGACCTTCAGGTCGACATCATAATATGCGACTATATAAGAAGTCGTCGACTTAATAGGAAGGCCTGTTTTGGTCACTATTCCTGTCGCAGGATAAAGTGGAAAACTAACCTCAAATGATCCTCCTCTCGGTTGATAAGTGACGACTTTTAACCCATCTTCAGTCCCATTGACTTTGTACAAAATATCATGATAATTACTGGAGTCTGGGCCCCAAGCCATAGTAACAACTGGTGAAGCTGTTGGATGTTCACGAATAGTGTTCAATAAATCTTCTATTGCCAACTGAAAATACAATGCTACTTGCTCAGCTTCCTCCTGAGCTGTATTCGAAACATTTCCGTTTATCATCGTACTAGATGTAAGCATCATTGATGAAAGTACTAAAACTGAAATTAGGGCTGTGTAAACGTAGCCAATTAGCTGCGAAGCTGCATCATCATCGTAGGCCAAATTCAATATTGATAGTCCTCTCTAGTACTCTAAAATCGAAAGATGTATCCTGAGAATAGATTATGTCCTCCTCAAAACCCATGTTTGCCGCGATAGTGGAGTCATTCTGATTGAAATCAAACTGCCTTGTTTTAAAATCCCAATAATTCAAATAATAAATTCTCAGAGCCGAAACTCCATCTCCTTCAAAAGCCATCCTCAGTGAATAAATGCTAAATGAATTATCTGTTCCCCCCTGATTTCGGGCTTGGAAATTGTAATTTCCAGCTTGTACTGATTTTGAGCCTGAGGTGATACTATAATCTGTCTGATAAACTGTCAAAGAACCATATGAAGGAGAACTGCCCGTATGTCTAATCAAAGGACTAGAGCTTGTATAGAACAGTTTTGAACCTGGTTCCTTAGAAGACATTGCTCCATTAAACATTCTCATCTTGTATACTCCTGAAACTGAAGAATAAGTGTATGATAATGAATCTACACCATAAATTAGGAAACCACCAATTTGTGTTGAATTAGCAGTGCTGGTAAAGGTTGCTTTAGAACCATAAACCAAAGGCGGAAAACTATCAACTATCAGAGATGAAGTTCCACTCCAAGTCGTTCCATTAGGATAATTAATAGTTACTCTGTACTCACTTACAACTCCATTATTGTCTTTCATAGCAAAGGATTCGGTGCCATTTTCAACTCCCACAATCTCTGGATCAAACCATGACACTGTAGTATAATAATACCTTATTTCGTCAAGCTTGCTCTCTCTATGAACAAGCGTACCTGCGCTCAAAGAGACTGTTGATGTCCGGGACGAGCCCTCTCCCTGAAGTAGGACTTGATCAAGATCTGCATCGAAATTTAGAAGATTATTTTGTGAAGATGTATATATCGCATAAGCTTCACTTTCTTGTATTTGTGGTATTCCCCATGCCAACATAGTGCCTGTAATTGTAACCATTATACCTAGAATGAGGACAGTACCTATGATTGGACTTACACCCTCTTCTGACTCACGGAAAGAAAGCTGACGCTGCACACTGGGGCACCAATAGGGGCTCTAAAAAGTGTTAGGTTCTAATCTTGATGATTTTCTTCCAGCCATCTTTCTGCATCTATGGCAGCCATACAACCCATTCCTGCTGCCGTGATTGCCTGACGATAACGAGTGTCTACTACGTCTCCTGCGGCGAAAACCCCAGGAACACTAGTCATTGAATGTTCCTTCCAAATAATGTACCCTTCAGAATCAGTCTCAATTTGACTATCAAGAAAACCAGTCATTGGTTTGTGGCCAATAGCAATGAAAGCCCCATCACAAGAAAAGTCCTCCTCCTCTCCAGTAACGGTATCTGCTAAAACAGCTCCTTCGAAATTGCCTTCCGCTCCTAGCCACTTCCGAACTACTTTGTTCAATTTCCAGTCTATTTTTGGATTGTTCTTTGCTCTGTCTGACATTATTTGTGATGCACGCAGAACTTCTCGTCTGTGTACTATCGTGACCTTATTGCAGAAACGGGTCAAGAATGTCGCTTCCTCCATAGCAGAATCTCCACCTCCAACCACTATGACTTCTTTATCTCTAAAAAATGCTCCATCACAAGTGGCACATGTGGATATTCCCCTGCCCTTGTGAGTTAGCTCATTTTCAGCATCGAGCCAGATTGCTTCGGCGCCTGTGGTTATTATCAAGGATCTAGCTAAATGTTCTTCATCACCTACTTTCACCTTGAAAGGATTTTCAGACAAATCAACTGAATCTACATTTTTATCTACTATATTACAACCAAAACGAGCGGCCTGATCTCTAAGCTCCAACATCATCTCTGGTCCCCCTATGCCTTTAGGATAACCTGGAAAGTTCTCCACATCGCTGGTTAGCATTAGTTGTCCACCACTTGAAAAACCTGCGAAAAGCAAGGGTTCCAACATTGCTCTGCCGGTGTACAATCCTGCAGTATATCCTGCTGGGCCTGAACCAATTATTATTACATTATTAATTGCGGGCACGTACACCCAATTACGAGGTTGCTAAAATCGTTATGCCGAAATTAACCATTCCATCTAGCTGAGACGATAAAGCCTGTATGGCCTATCATACTACTCTTGGGACGAAGAGCATCACTTCTTGCTTGCCACTCTCGTTGAATAATTTCGACAATTTCAACTTGCTTCCAGTCGCCCAGAGAATTCAGTAATTTCTCAACCTGGTTCGAGGTCGGTACATAAATTAACATGTACCCTCCAACTTTCAGAGATCTTTCAGCCCAAGAAACTATCTGATTAGGATTGGGAAGGTCCAAGAAAATGGAATCGGCCCTAATTTCTTCTGTGGTCTCGCTAAGTTCTGTTTTATTGATTTTGACTAAATCTTTCCAAGGACTCATATCCAAGTTTTTCTCAGCCACTAACGAATGTTTTGAGTTATTCTCAAAAGTTACTACCTTTCCATTGGGTGCAACCGTTTGTGCAAGCGATAGTGTTAGGGCTGCTGAACCAGTGCCCGCCTCAATCACAGTATCTCCAGATTTCAACCCTGATTTATGTATCATCCAAGCTATATCTTTGGGCAATATTATCTGTGGACCTCTCTTGATATTAGATTGTAAATCTGACATTGAGTATTCCACAATGAGACTTTTTTCTCCAAACAAATCGAACTCTTCCCCCATCTTCTGATTCTTAACTGCCTCTCCCGGGAAACTTCCGAATCTAGGTATTTCAATTATGTCAGAATCTAAATCTATTAGGTGTGCTGAACCACCAATTATCAAAAGATTCCAGTTGCTCATAAGAGCCAATATAGAAATTATCCGACCAAAAGCTTGGCGTTGGCCAGAGAATACTTCCAATCATCTGGAATAACTTTGTTTGATCGATAATACTTAACCAGACGAAGTATCTTCGCTTCAGTAAGGCGTAATGCTCTTGTATTATGAACATCCTTGCTATTTAACTTAAGATGCTCTCCTAAACGAACTGCCTTTCTCATTAAGTTGGTTAAATCCTCTGGAAGAGATGGTGACACCTCATTTTCTCTGAGGATTCCCAAGATTGATTTTCCTGTAGCGAGCTTTACACTGGGCACGCCGTGCATGTCTCTCAAAGTTATACCAATTTGTGATGTGGACAAGCCTTCAGATGCTAGTTTAACGACCTCCTTCTCAACATCCTTAGGTTTTGGGGTCCATTTTGGACTCTTTTCTCTGGTCTGTGGACTAGAACCGGAGCGACCCCTATGTCTTGCATGAATTCTTGCCATACTTTAATCTCCTATGGAGGGAATGGCGCCAGTCAGGCCTGTATAAAAACATTGGCACATTTAGTAATCCATAGTCCTGTAAATGGCCAATTCATCATTAGAATAAATTCTGTAATTGAAATCTGGCATGTTTTTGTAACGATAATCCAATACCAAAGAAAGTGTAGAAGATTTACCACTCATGTCTGGCATTCCAAGATTCACTACAGAAAAAGAAACGTTATTTCCTATAGATTGAGAAAATGTTCCTGTGTTGTTCCATGACCACATGTGGTCTAACTGATTCCAATACATATCTCTTACTGAAATACGTTCAATTTCCATTTCATCAATTGATACGAGACCTGCTGAGAGTTCTAATGAATCTTTGTGAGCTATCATATCAGAATATGCAGCAAGTCTTCTTTCTCGCTTCTCATCATTTGATTCAAATATTCCAGTTTCTAGGTTGTTATGCATCCATTGAGAAGCCTCTACGCTACTATCACGAACGTAATAAGTGTAAAATTGAGCCTCTCTTTCGTGAGCATCTATTCTATATTTCAAATCATAATGGGAAAATGATATCAGTAAAATTGTCAAAATCGAAAAGATTACTGTTATCCTTTGGGGATGATCTTGGAGATTATCGGCAAAGAAATCGAATCCTGGGGCCATAAAAAGAAGAATTCCAAAGGTTACCAAATACGGTAAGTAGGTAATATCCGAAATAACAAAAAATGATAGTGCTAGATAAGACATCGAAAACTGATAACCTATTCTAATTCTACCCTCCTGAATCCAGAAAATTACACCGAGGATAGCTATAAAAATGAAAGGACCGACATTTATCATATAATAAACGGCCAGATTAGCTAGTGAAGTGAAAACTCCAGCACCACTAAAAAGATAGACGCCAACTAACTCATCATCAGGACTATATGGAGAAAAATCTAGATACTGTAGAAAGAAAAGATATCCCATCAGGAAGATCAAAAAACCTAGGGTCTGTCTACCTGCACGTTCTCTGTTGGTAGCGTTTTCCTGCCAATGAAACAAAACATATGCTAAAACTAGAGCCAAAAGCATCCCTGGGAACAAAAGGGCCATTCGGTGCAGTGATGGTAGAACCACGATAATAATAGATAAAAGGACTAATATACGAGAAGGATGGCGTCCATATTTTGAATTATAAAGTCGCAAAAGCAACCAGACAAAGAAAGGAAGCAATGCTATCAAAGTAAAACGCAGAGATAAACGCCACATAGAAAAAGTCAAAAATCGTGGGGCCAAAGAAAAGCAAAGAGATGCAAACCAACGACTGCGATAATTATCGCTAAGTTCTCCTGAAAGCATGAAAAATCCAAATGTGGAAACCAAGGATAGAACTAAACTGTGAATTAGAACATATTCGTGAATCGTTATACCTGTCAAAGATGTGACTGATGAAGCCAGAAGTGTAGCTCCTAGTGGAGATGTACCGGGAAATAGCCCATATAGTGACAAAACATTCTCGGCCCAGAAAATCTGGCCATGCGAAATAATAGCCTTCGCCATTGAAATATAGTAAAAATTATCTGTACCCGTTGCGGAAGGAGTTAT
>CAYFGG010000043.1:0-6215 GCA_964342795.1 uncultured archaeon
GTCTGACCTGGAAATTTAGCAGAAGGTCCCCAAACCTGTGAATAACGGAATTTACGGGTAAAATCCCTATGTAAGCGTTGACATATCTCAGCTATCGTAGTTCCTTTCCTAACGACCATTGGTTCTTCTAGGTCGGCTTTTTCTCCTTGAGGTTTCATATACACTGATATGAAATCCAAAGAATTATAAATTTGATTTTTCAATTTTATTATACCTTTTTTAGTTGGTGCTGAGACTTCGATTGTCTTTCCATCCTTACAAAGTTCTCTTGCCTCTTTCAACTGCTCCTTGTTGACCATATCAACCTTGGTCAAAACATTGAAAGAAGGTGCATAGACTCTAGTCTTTGCTAGAATATCTACCAAATCATCCAAAGTGATTTTCTCTCTTAAAACCACTTGAGCATTAACTAGGCCATACTCTCTCACCACTGTCTTGATAGCTTCGTCTTCTACATCTTGGGCTATAGTTGAAATCACCTCTATCCCACCTATTCCGGTTTTGGAAACGCTACCATTAGGTGGTCTACCGTTCAAACGAATTCCTGAATCGAATAATTCCTTGAGTATTACATGTGGTGCTGGTTCAACGGCATCTATCACATGGATGATTAAATCTGCTGAACGTATAACTGAAAGGACTTCCTTACCTCGGCCAGCACCTCTGGCCGCACCTTCTATCAAACCTGGTAAATCAAGAATCTGAATGTTTGCATCCTTATACTTCAAGACTCCAGGAACAACATCCAATGTTGTGAACGCATAAGATCCAGTTTCACTTTCTGCATCAGTAAGACAATTGAGTAATGTAGACTTTCCAACGCTCGGAAGGCCGACTAGGGCTACTGTAGCATCTCCAGCCTTACGAACTCCATATCCACTGCCTTTGGGTCCAGAGGAACTTATGATTACTTCTTCTCTTAATTGAGCGAGTTTTGCCTTAAGCTTGCCAATATGGTGCTGGGTTGCCTTGTTGTACTTGGTATTGGCAATTTCTTCCTCAATCTCTGCAATCTTATCAGTAAGCGACACAGGGCTTCAGATTTAGGGGGGATTAAACGTATTGAGTTGACATCAACTATAAAATTACACCACGTAATTGGCTAAATATGGTATATCCTTGGACTAAAAAGGAAGAAGAAGTGGATGAGGCTGAAACCGAAATAGTCGAAGAGAAAGAGGAGAAACCTGAAGAGATAAAGGAAGACCATCAGAAAGTACAAGAAAATGAAAATGCCTCTGTTGATGTGAAAGAAACAACAGAAGAGATTGTAGATAGCCTGATTTTGAACATACTCAAACTTGAAGGGTACAAAATGGACTCAGGAGAACTATTTCAGGCATTCAAGGAAGCTGGTGGAGAAATGGAAAACTTCAAAGGCGAACTTGATAGACTCTCTGAGTTAGGGAAAATTAAGTCAGATAGTGATGGAAACATCATGACCGTACAAGACTACCATCAGGAAAAATCAAGACAAGAAGATGAGGATACTGAAGAAACGATTGAAGTGGAAACTGAGGATAGCACGGAAAAGGATGTTGAAGGTTCAAAAAACGAAGACGAAAGTGAAGATATAGAATCTATTATCAAGTTGAAAGAGGAAACTGATACTTGGCTCATAGAACAACTCAAGAACAAGGGAAACGGCGGAAATAATGAAGAATTGCGGGCTGAGGTTGCAGAATTGAGAGAAAGAGTACAGAAATTAGAAAAGGTCATTGAAAATATGACGAAAGCTCTTGAATAATGGTTGTGAAACAAAACAGAGGTAGGAAGAGATACATTCTGTTTTCTCACAACTCGAATGTAAGTCGGAATCAGATAAACAAATTTTTCGATAGCCACTTTAAGGAATTGAAAGGTAAAATAAGTTCTAAAATTGTAAAGTATGATTCCAAGAATGGAATAATTCGTATAGATCACAAATTATCTCAACAAGCAAGAGAAATAATGAACAATAAAGGTAGAGAAATGGGTATAGAAACCATCAGAACCAGTGGAACTCTTAAGGGGCTTGAATAAAGTTGGAGCAACCATTATTATAGGTAGAGTCTTGACTAAAATGATGGACGAAGATTCAGAAGGTTGGGAAGAGACACAATACGAATCTTTAGATTGGGGTGACGAAGAAGAGAGTAGTTCAATATCTCTCTATCCCACCACTAGCAAACCAAGTCAGGCAGCTATAGCTCTACTGCTTGCTGGATTTATTTTACTAGGAACGGCAACTACAATGAATGGAATTTTGGGTGATGATGAAAGAGTACAAGGTGTAACTGTAAAATACAATGAAGTCATGACTGAGATGGGAATCGAGATTGATGAAGAGGGGGAAGAAATTGATGAGTCACTCGTTAGACAGATTCTGAAGTTTGGAATGATGTGGGAACTTGTATGCGCAATCCTTGCATTTGTTGGTGGTGCTCTACTCATGATGAGACAAAATTACAATTTAGTTCTACTAGGATGTGCCGCGGCAATAGTTGGTTTAGGCGGATTATTGTTATCTACTCTACTGGGTGCAATTGCACTTTATCTTACCTTTCAAAGCAAGCCTGAATTTGGCATATCAGATCAGGATGAGAGCTGGTAAGGTTGTTACCTGAACTGTTAGAGTATCTGAACATCAAAGAATTATATCCGCCTCAGAAAGAAGCGATTGCTGTAGTTGAAAAAGGTGAATCTGTCCTCATGTCTGTACCAACTGCTGCAGGGAAGACTCTAGTGGCCTATGCGGCACTTATGAAAGCGGTTAGGGATGGAAAGAAGGGCATCTATCTAGTCCCTCTTAGAGCACTTGCTTGGGAAAAAGTAAATGAGCTAAGAGATATTTGCAGAAACATACTGAACGGAGCTAAAATTGGAGTTTCAGTTGGTGACTTTGATAAAGCTAGAGGACTATCAAAATATGACATAATTATTGCAACTTCAGAAAGGGCAGATTCTCTTATCCGACACAACCCCTCGTGGCTGACTGAAGTGGATTGTCTTGTAGCTGATGAAATACACCTAATCAATGACTCTGGAAGAGGCCCTACACTGGAAGTTACCCTTTCTAAATTTAGAGAGATTAACCCAACAATACAAATTATCGGCCTTTCTGCTACAGTCTCTAATTCTGATGAGATTGCTGAATGGTTAAATGCAATTCTAGTAAAGAGCGATTTTAGACCTGTACCACTGAGAAGAGGAATCTCTATAGACAAAAATATAGAATGGGAAGATGGAAAGAAAAGTGGACTTGGATTGGAAGGTGTTGAGGGTATTGCTGCAGACAATTTACCTGAGCAATGCTTGGTTTTCGTGGCGACGAGAAAAGCTGCTGAGGCACAAGCGAGAAGGCTGAGTAGTATAATAGGAAAAAGACTGAGTCTAGAGGAACAGGAGAGACTAAAATTATGGTCTGAAAAGATGAAACAAGGCGCAGACGAAGTGACGTCTGTTGACTCCAGTCTTTCAAAAATAATAGAGAAAGGTGTTGCATACCACCATGCTGGGCTAACAAATCGTCATAGACAAATAATAGAAGGTGCCTTCAGGGACAAGAGTTTGAAGGCACTCTGTGCAACCCCTACATTAGCTGCGGGTGTCAACCTTCCAGCGAAGAGAGTGATTATCAGAGATTTAAGTCGTTGGGAATCTGCATTCCAGTCAAACCAGCCATTACCTGTTCTAGAAGTACAACAAATGCTGGGTAGAGCTGGAAGACCTGGGTTTGATGTCGATGGAGAAGGTGTGCTTGTTGCCAAGAATGAGGATCATATCGAATACTATACTGAGAACTACTTTGAGGGAGAAACTGAACCTGTAAACTCAAGACTTGGAAGTGAACCTGCTCTAAGAACACATCTTCTTTCTCTAATAACCTCTGGAACAATAAATACCAAAGAAGGACTTCACGAGTTTCTTGGAAAGACCTTGTTTGGTGCACAAGGAGAACTTTGGAGAACTCAGCATCGCTTGAATAAAGTCCTTGACTTTCTAGATAAAGAGAATCTCATAGAAATAGAAGGTAGACAGGATGGTGATTTTGTTCCTGCGAACAGCCAGATGCTTGAGAAGCTCAAACCTACTGCCTTTGGTAGAAAAGTTTCACAATTGTACATCGATCCCTTATCAGGAGTTATCATTCGCAATGCTCTACAATCCGAAGTAAAAGCTAATCCTCTTGGGATTCTCCATACCATTGCAAGAACTCCAGATGTATATTCATTATATGTCCGAAAAAACGAAATGGAGACATATCTAACACACTTAATGCAAATGGGGGATGAATTGATGCTGCCTCCTCCTGTAGAACATGTTGAACTAGAATTTTACTTATGGGATCTGAAAACAGCACTGTTATTGATGGATTGGATAGAAGAAACGCCTGAAGAGCATCTTCTGAAGAGATATTCAACAACACCTGGTGACATAAGAGCAAAAGTAGAAACTGCTGAGTGGATTCTTTATGCAATGGGTGAAATTTCTGAACTGGTGTCTCCAGAATCGACCAAAATAATAACTGAACTACAGATACGAGTGAATAACGGTGTCAAGAAAGAGCTTTTACCACTTCTAGAATTGGAATCAATAGGAAGGGTTAGGGCAAGAGCATTGTTTAATTCTGGGTTTACGACTCAGGGTTCTATAAGAGATGCAAAGCCAAGTGATCTCGCAAAAATAACGGGAATAGGATCCAAGCTTGGTGAAAAACTATCTGGAAAGAAAGAACCTGAGCAGATGCGTTTTGAGTTAGGCTAATTAACAGCGTTCCCTTGGCAATACAGTGGTAAGATTTGTTCGTGACCAGCCAGATGCCTACATTTACAGTAGTTTTGGAACGAGAATTTTCTTTGCAGGTTTTCTTCTTGCTCTACTATATGTTGGACAAGGAATACTAGTCTACACTAGCACGGACAAAGTACTTTCTTTGTCTTCACTACTTGGTAAAGATTCTGGGGCCGACCTAATGGGGCAGTTAGTAGGTGGACTCATTCTAGTTACAGCTGTTTTTGTTCCGCTTGCATCCAGCACAATGGCAATCTCAAGGTGGGTTCTAAAGAGAACATACAAAAAGTTGGAAAAAATGGAGGTTGATAGCAAAAGATCACAATTTTTACTTTTAATCGCTAGATTCTTCTTTTTGGGATGTATCGTTGCAGCTTATGCGCCTTTACCCATGATTGCTGAAAGCGTAATGTCAGGAGGATTCCCCTCATCATCAGTAAATTACTATCAAACTGAATTTATGAGACTGTTCTTCACCTTATTTGGATTGGCTCTCTTCCTTACAATAATATCTCCGATATTGCAGTTGTATGGCAGAACTGAAAGTCGATCTCTTATTTTAGCAGGACTTCTAGCAACATCTATATCTGGAATATTAATCTACATGGGAAACGGGGACTGGAACTTGTCTGTCTTTAAACTGAATAGTCAAGAATTCAAATCTTCATTTGGGACGATAATGATTATTTGTGGGATTTGTATATTCTTCTGTTTCTGGTTGGTATCTAGGAATGCAAAATCTATCCTCAAATATCAACGCTTACACTTCACAATGAAATTGGGTGAATAATGGAATCTTGGGCTGAGAAGTATAGACCAGAAAGTCTATCTGATTTAATCGGAAATACTAGTGCACTGAATGATTTGAAGAATTGGGCCTCATCTTGGGGAAATAAAACAACCAAAAAGGGAATTATTCTCTCAGGACCCCCAGGGTGTGGAAAAACTTCAGCAGCTTTTGCACTAGCAAACGACATGGGTTGGGAAGTTATTGAACTGAATGCTTCCGACACGAGATCCGGAAACGTGATTGAAGGAATAGCTTTGAGAGCAGGATTATTCCAAACTTTCGGAAATCAAGGAATTTCGAGTAGAAATTTGATATTGCTTGATGAGGCTGATAATCTATACGAAAGAGCACAACAATCAAAAACCAAAACTAAAAATTATAGTGACCGAGGAGGAAAGAAGGCTATCGCCAAAACACTAGAGCAGACAAAGCAACCTGTTGTTATCACAGTTAATGATCTGTACAATTTGACGAAAGGAACTGGAGCAAAAATCAAGAGACTTGCATTAACCTTGAAATTTAGAAGACCGTCAGCTGTATCTGTATCTAATGTTCTGAAGAAAGTTTGTGAAAAAGAGGGATTGGAGATAAGTCATGAAACGATAAGGGCGATGGCTGATTCAGCCAAGGGAGATCTAAGGGCTGCAATCAA
>CAYFGG010000044.1:0-5977 GCA_964342795.1 uncultured archaeon
TGGCCAATATTCTAGAAGAGAAAAGGGACAGAATTGGAATCATTACTGTTAATCGACCTGATCAACTTAACAGTATGAATTCAGAGACAAGAGGGGAAATGGCTGATTCCTTCGAAAAAATGGACAATAATCCCCAAATTGCTGTGGTCATACTAGCTGGGTCTCCAGGCAAAGCGTTCATTGCTGGTGCTGACATCAAGGAATTCGCAGAAATGGATCTTGAGAACAGGGAAGAAATGGAAGATGATTGGAGAGTAACAAAGGTGATATCGGAAATGAAAAAACCCGTAATTGCTATGATTGATGGGTTTTGCCTTGGTGGGGGACTAGAGATAGCAATGTCCTGTGACATGCGAGTTTCTAGTGAACGATCAAAGCTAGGACAGCCAGAGATAAACATTGGGATAATTCCTGGTGCAGGAGGTACTCAGAGATTAACGAGACTTATAGGTGAAGGAAGAGCTATGGAATTGATTCTTACCGGAAGAATGATTGATGCGAAAGAGGCGCATCAATATGGGATAATAAATTTCGTATTTAGCTCAGAGAAATTAGAAGAAAAAACAATGGAACTTGCAAACACCGTAGCAAGTAAATCTTCGTATGCCGTTGAAAGGGCAAAAAAAAGCGTGAAAGCGGTTGCTGAAATGAGTTTAGAAAATGGATTAAAATATGAACAGGATTTATTCATCGAGTGTTTTAAATCTGAAGACGGAAAAGAAGGAATAGCGGCATTTATCGAGAAAAGAAAAGCCAACTTCAAAGGAAAATAAGAGGTGAACTTGACTGATAAAATAGAATTCATAAATTCAGTCTTGAATGAACTTTATCCCGAACCGGACATACCTCTTGATCACGATAATAATTTCACATTCCTGATAGCCGTGATGCTGAGTGCGCAAAGTACTGACAAGAAAGTGAATGAAATTACTCCAAAGTTATTCTCTAAAGCAAACACTCCTAAGAAAATGGACACTCTAAGTGAAAATGAAATAAGAACTATTATTCGAGAAATCGGACTAGCTCCAACTAAAGCAAAGAACATAAAGAAAACCTGTAAACAGTTGTTAGAAAGGCACAATGGAAAAGTTCCAGACAATTTTGAAGATTTAGAAAAATTGCCAGGTGTTGGCCATAAAACTGCATCAGTTATGATGGCGCAGGCCTTCAATGTTCCTGCCTTCCCGGTTGACACACACATACACAGATTGGCATTCAGATGGGGGATTTCTAACGGGAAAAACGTACAAACGACAGAAAGAGATCTCAAAGCAACCTTTGAAGAGAAAGATTGGAATAGATTGCATCTGCAGATGATATTCTACGGAAGAGAATATTGTCAAGCTAGAAAAAAAATATGTGAATGTAAAATTTGCTCATTCGTAAGAAAATCATAGATACCTATATGGGCCCTTTGTAGGGTGCTGCTTGATGACAAAGTGGGACACTCGATTCCTAGAACTCGCAAAGCAAATATCGACTTGGAGCAAAGACCCATCCACGCAAGTTGGATGTGTTGTTGTAGGTCCTGACAGAGAGATAAGAAGTACTGGGTTCAACGGCTTGCCAAGAGGAATAGAAGATAGTAGTGAAAGGTTGAATGATCGGGAGGTAAAGTATCCACTCATTTGTCATGCTGAGGAAAATGCGATAATGCACGCTGCAAGAATTGGAATGTCACTCAAAGATTGTACGGCATATGTCACTTGGCCTCCCTGTACTCGATGTGCTAGATCACTAATACAAGCAGGAATATCTAACGTCATCTATCCGAAAAAAATCGAGATACCTGAAAGATGGAGTGCAGACTTTGAACTATCTCTAAACATGTTCAAAGAAGCAGGTGTAAAAACAAGAAGTGTCTAATCTTCTTCACTTTCTTCTTGTTTGCTCAATAGTTCTTTAATGTCTTTAAGGTGTTCAGCACCAGTATCGGCCTGAATATTCTCGGTTATTAAATCACGAACCTTCGAAGGATTTGGTACTCCATATAGGCACTCATTAGGATTATATCTAGTTCGCTTAGATGAAGCTCTAGAACCACCAGCTAAACCTACACTTCCTAATCCCTTAACTTCTGCTCCAGAACCTGCAATTACCATAGACTCGTCGGAGCCAGTTCCCAATCCTGATCCTGTTAATGGTAAAACGGTCCCATAACCCAGTATTGTACCAATTATTCCTTGCTCCATTTTTATATCTTCAATGTGATTATAACGAACTTGTCTCTCCTGCTTGTTCATCAAGAAACTACTTTGAAGAACTATACGATTATCTGTCAAATAATAAGTGAATGAACGACGATAGGCATCAATTGAAAGTAAGCCAATCAAACCAACTGCAGTAGTTATACCTGGAATAAACCAGCGTCCAAATTCAACTGTGTCTCCCATATCTTTCCACTGATAATAAGATAAACTTAAAATGCCAATTATTGCCACACTTGAATACAGAAGAAAGATACTCTGTCCCCCAGAATCGATGAAAAAGTATCTAGCGACAAATCCGACAACAAATAGTACTAAAGACCAAATCACTGCCCCAGCTAAAACTTCATTTACAAACGGCAAACCCTTAATGAACTCATATCCGGGAAAATCTTCGAATTTGTCAGATTCGAAAAAGTCATGTATAACATAGGCCCAAATCAGAAGCAAGAAGAAGATTAGATATAAGTAGAAAAATGAGAAGAAGTGCGGCTTTAGCTGCATCTTCATCTCTTCACCTCTAAGAAGAGTTATTCCTGACATATTCCTCTCATTAGATAGGGTGGTTAAAACGTTTACACAACCACTTAAAACTTATTTACAGTTATGTAATCTGGAAAACAGCGTATGACTATAAGAAAAATTGTTCGTAAAAAGAAGAAAAATGAGGCTCAAGACGCCCTGAATAAAGTAATGGGAGGGGAGGAACTTGAAATCGCAGCTGTTATACTTAAAGAATTAGCTGAGAGAAAAGGTAGGAAGAAGAAAATTGAAGATGGGCAAAAGAAATTAGAAAGAATGCCAAAAATTAAACCTGACAAGCCCAAAGAAAACAAAAATGAAAAGCGACTAAAAGAATTATCTGAATTGAATAAGATGGGGATTCTGTCAAACGAAGAATTTGAAAAACTAAAAAAAGATCTTGTCTAGACTCTAGCTTTTTCAGCCGTTGTTACAACATATACTCCAATAAGGACAACAAGGCCCCCTATGAAGACGCCAATACTAGGAATTTCAGAAAAAATAATCCAAGCTAAAATTCCAGATCCTACAGGTTCAGAAAGAAGACTTATTGATACAACATAGGCTGGGAGAAAGCCAAGCGCCCAGTTTTGCATAGTGTGGCCTAATAAAGTTGGAATAAGTGCCATTAGAACGAACAATTGAATCTCTTCAATTGGCAAATTACGGTAATCTAAGTCTTGTATGATGACTACAGACCACATCGTCAGTGCGCTGAAAAAATAGACAACTAAGGCGTAAAGTGGTAAACTTATTTCTTTTCGCAATTTCCTCCCGCTGAGATAATACAAACCAGCTAGAATGCCTGAAACAAAGGCAAGAATATTTCCTTGGAAGTTACCGGGGTCCTGCACAAGGTCTCCCCCGAAAAGAACTACAATTCCTAACAAAGCAATAATTGTGCCCTTTATTGCCTTTGAATTCAACCTTTCACCCAAAAACAACCAGCCAATGATTGCAACATAGACAATATGACATGTACCAAGAAGCACAGAAGCAGCAATTGATGTAGCTTTTACTGACGAAATGAAAAATCCAAAATGGCCACCCAACAAAACACCTGTAATTGCCATTTCCACAAGTCTTTGTTGAGGAAGTGCTCTTATCTCTTGACCTTTGTCCTTAATCAGAAAAGGAACGAAAAGTAAAGTAGCAAATGTTTGGCGATAGGATCCAATCACCAATGGATCGCTGCCGCTAAAACGGATTAGAATTGCTGACGTGGAAATTGCAAGCATCCCAATAAACAGGGCAAGGTAAGGTAAACGAGAATCAACAGGGTCATTCATGTTATTGTCTAAAATTAGAGGGACCTCATTAATGATGTTGGTGTAGTGAGGTGCCTACGAGCTGATGCTGGTGGCTCATACCACTCTGTATTGAGATTGGAGGATGCCTCTATTGGATCGGGTCTTTCGTATTTCTTTCCACATTCCTTACAACGATAGTGCAAACCCTTACCAGAAGAATGTGTTCGATGTCCACAAATACAAACTGGATTGGGCGGTTTGGAGAATCGTTTCTCTAATTTTAGAATTTTTATCTTCTCCAAGTTGATAGTGTTGTTCTTGAAACTGCCACAAACTATCAATTGATCATCAATAACTAGGTTGTCAACAACTTTCCGGAATGACTTGCTTGGTTCAAAAGCGGCACATTGTACAGTATCTCCATTATGGTCCTTAACCTCAAAGAAACGATGGCCTCCTTTGATTGTAAAAGGATTGGATGAAACTTTAGCTTCTAACCAAATACTATCTCCCTCTGAGACATCCCTGATATCGAGGGTTCGCAAATGATCATCGGTAGCTTGATTTGTCTTGTATAATATCCAACGAACTGGTTTTTCAGGTCCTAATTTACCAAAGTTTTCAATTAAGGGTGTCTCTTCAATACCTCGAAATCCCCAAAGAACAGGACATGGTGAATTAGGTACCATTGCTATTTTACCATCAGAATCGTGACAAGAAAATACGCCATCAACTGCCCCCACTTGATTAACACTAGAATTTGAAATCTCTCTTTTAGAACCCCATTTTTCCTCTTCCCGGTATCCTATTAATTCCCAACTATGTGAAACCTTGTTTAGACCTCCTGAATTGCCACTCCAAGCGATAGCACAAGCGGCCCCACAAATACCTCTTGAACCACGAAAACCGTGATGGACAGAACCTTCCACTGCATCGGATAGAATCTCATCTGTAACTATATTTGTTACACCTTGCCAATACAAACCTTCAGGTAGAAAAACATCTGAGATAACGATTCCCGGCTGTGAATCAGGCATAGAATGTTCTGAAACCAATTTTGATACTCGCGCAAGTATGGCTTTTTTATCGTACTTTGATTCTCTTCCCTCCGAATACATGAAGATACTCTGATTACCAAATTCTCCTATCAAATTTTTCTTGCCCAAACCCTTTCCAAAAGTCATAGCAACGGCAGCATTGCCTCTAGTTTTCCAAGGAACATTGGGGTTAAGGCGAACCAAGCGAGGGTGTCCTATCAAATCAAATTCAGACAATTCCATAATAACCTCTGTTGCTAACCAAGTAGTACAACCACCGGTTATCGAGTCTGTATCATCAATACCAATATGTAACATCAAAAATTATTCGAAAGAGAATACCTCCTTAGCCCATGAAGGGGGATGATGAGGCTCTGATAATGTTGCCACCTTAATTTGTAAATTTGATGATGCACCCGCTGGAATGTATGGATAATCACCAGTTAAACAATATATCATAAGTTCCTTTTGGTTTCTTTGACGGAGAAGTCTCAAAAGTTCTACAATATCTATAGAAAAATCTTTACTGATTGATTCAACAGTGTTAGACCAGTCTATCCCTATAATCGCATCTTCTGTATAGGTTAACGCTTCATCAAGCTCGTCGAACCCTCTTAAATTTCGCAGGGGAATAATAACACGACCTCGATCGGCCATTATCAAATCAATAATTTCCTCACCCCATTTCAAACCACTATCTAGATAAGTTTGTTCCGGATTAAACGGTAAAGGAAATGGGTCTGGTCTATTCCTCATTATTCCTCTCATATCCCAAATTAACTTCGGCTCATTGGTATCAGGAATTTTCAATTCAGTATTAGTGGTCTGAAAATTGATAGCTTTTGAATCCCACATTGGTTTGACCAACATACCGCGGCTATAGGCCAAAGCTGACAACACCATAAAGTGCAAGGAAAATGCATTGATTTAGACTTTACTAAAGATCAAGAATTACTTTTAT
>CAYFGG010000045.1:0-5958 GCA_964342795.1 uncultured archaeon
AAAAAAAGAGCCACCGTGGCTAAGGGGTATAGCGGTGCCTTGGTAAGGCGCAGGTCGTGGGTTCGATTCCCACCGGTGGCTCCATTATTCTACGTAATAGGCATTGTGCCCTTTTGCCCACTTCCCTATATCTACAGTTTTTACCTTTGTAAAGTTTGTTTTCAACTCTTGTTCGGTTTTTTGAAAAACTTCTTTGTCATTACCAGGTGCTGACCTTGATTTTAACATTAAAAAACCACATTTAGGCCTAAAGACATCATAGTTTCGTATGAATATCTCAACTTGATCTCTTTGTGCAATATCCTGATATAAAATATCAGGCTTTCTTGCGTGTAGTTCATATGCCTTTGGAAAATGAGCATCTCCAAGAAATGGAATTATGTTGTTCCTCATCTCAGCAAGAACGAGTAATTCTGCCATGGCTGTGGCAGAGATATCCACACTAATTACTCTACCTTCCGAACAGATATCGCTTAGAAAACTGACAGTGTTTCCTTCAGCAGAACCAAGATACAAAACTTTGCTGTTATTTTTGAACGGCCAATCACTTCCTCCACCAAGAATGTATGCCGAAAGTTTAGAATGGTAGGGGTTCCATCTAACCCATTTCTTTTTCTTTCTTATTTCCAGAGTCCCTCTTTTCTTTCTAAGATTTTCAGGTAAAGCCATAGAATCAGGCAAGACCTTGTTTCTCTGCCTCAATTGCCTCTTTTATCCCAGGATCGACAACCCCTGTCCAAGCCTCAGCACCAATTATACTGGAAGAATCCATTCCCTCTATCCACAATTCAATTCCTTCAAAGCTACTCCGTGTGCCCTCCGGTACTATGAATTTGTACTTTGTAGATTCTGTGGTCGGGAGTCCAATTGACCAGATTACTTGATTCCCTTCTCTTTTACCAGGTCTCGGTTCAGCCTCCTTTATTTCATGACCAGGTACTTCCGCTCTTAGTTTGAAATTGGCAGATCTAAGACGATAATTAGTTATTTTTATTTCAACTTCAAGTTGTCCATCATTGAATACAATGTCTTCTTCAATCCATACTACATCCATTATTGCTGCAACGACTTTGTCTAGATTCGGAACAGGTTGTCCAACAACACTTGACGTTTTTTCAGCTATTGCAGGCAATATCTTCTTTACAAGGTCAAATTTTTCAGTGACCTTTTCTCTTTTCTTCTGTTTCTTAAGATGTCTAGCTAGTGTTTTTGCGTTGTTTCTTAATGCTAGTTTAATTTCTTTCTTTATCTCACTTATATCTGCTATGGCTTCTTTTGCTTCTGAAGTGAAAGGGATATTTGTGGAGGCCACATGAACTAAAATTATGGCTGGGCCATTAGGCGTCCCTTTTCCACCTCTCTGTTCTAATCCATATTGTCTCCAATTTATGCCCTGTATTGCCTTTGTAATAGCGCAGCCACCAGCCTGATAAAGAAGAGGAACTCGATTAGCAAATCTAAGCATCTGAATGGGCTGATCCTTAGGCAGGTTCCCACCATAGACCATGCCAACTTCTACAAGGAAGGGAGTACCAGAGAATACCGAAGGAGACCGACTCACCGGCAATGTATAGAAATCTGGTCTATATTCATCCAGAACTTGTTTTAGTCCTAATTTTATCAATTTAGGACCAATCGGAACTAGAACTCCACTTGTTGGAGTCCGTATCGATGTCGTTTTGAATGCCTCTATCATTCCTTTAGCTTCAATCCTAGTAAGATCCTGTGGCCTTACTAAAGGTGAAAGTCTTGCTTTCGTAAGAACTTCTCGGATACTTTTTGAACCCATTGAAGAAAGGTCATTGCGTAAGAACCTCCCCATTTGGTGTTCAGAACTGTGGTGTGCCATTCGCATCAATTGTCCTAGTTCCACACCGTGTGGATGCGGTTTGATTCCTTCACTTGGTAGTTCGGGGTTTTTGTCGGTACCTCTGTCAAATACGAATTCGTTGCTATCTGGATTGGTGAATATTATCTTAGCATGCGGATTCACAATAGCAGTTGATTTTATGTATTCAAGAACAGAAGGTCTAGCCTCTCTATACCTTCCTTTGATAGCAAATTCAATTCTCGTACCGTGATGTTTCTCAGGATAGATTCCATCCTCATCTGGTTCCGCTAGCTTGTCTTTCCAGACGAAATCTTCAGTCCTTTCAACATTTCCTCGGTTATTTCGAGTATCCAGTTTCATAGTTATTCGTATAGCTAGATGTTCCTCTGAGATTCGGGTACTTATGGTAGCAGATCTTCCTGTTGTCAATTGCCCATACATTATGGCTGCTGAGATTCCTATTCCCTGTTGTCCACGTGATTGTTTACCACTTCCAAATCTTGAACCATAAAGCAATCTTCCAAACACATTTGGCACATTTTCTTCAACTATTCCTGGCCCATTATCCTCTATCGCTATGCTCAATTCATCTTTCCCTAAATTCCCAACCTCAACCCTCAATTCTGGGAGAATACCGGCTTGTTCACAGGCGTCTAAACTATTGTCAACTCCCTCTTTTACAGCAGTTATCAAGGAATGCGTGGGATTGTCAAAGCCTAATATGTGTCGATTCTGCTCAAAGAACTCAGACACTGGGATGTCTCTCTGTTCTTTGGCTAGTTGATGGGCCTTTGTCTTCTTTCGATTAGGTTTCTTTTTTACTTCCTTGATTTCCTCTTTTGGCTCTTCTACCTGAATCTCTTCAGGTTCAATCGTTTCAGTTCCAAATTCGAAGGTCGTCTGACCCATTCAAGCCCTATAAACACCAATAATTAAGCAGTACTCCCTAGGCTCAAAGAAAATTGATTTTACAAAATCGTGATTTGGGCATTTGGTTCCTGAGAAGCTTTCCATTCCAATGACCACATCCTATGCTGCGTTCTCTGTTTTTAACAGCTACAAAACCGGGATCAATACTATCAGCTTTCTTTAGTCTCAAATCTTTTCCGCTACAAAAATTCACAACCTCTTTTGCACCTATTGAAATTGCATTTTTTCTAATCAGATGCCCAAATAGCTGTATGAAATTGGTGGTCGGTTTGGGTGTTTTGTGGATACGGAAAATACAGAGTCCGATACTTTCAGGTCTAATCCTTTCTACTTTTTCAGGGCCAATGTATATTCTGTTTTTAGAACCAATGTACCAATTATAATCATGTAAGTGTTTCTTGGAAATGCCAAATCTTTCTAGACAATAATCAAGTATTATTTTTCTTGTCTCTTTGTTTAATTCATTCAACATTTTTCAAACCTCGTTACGAAGAATCCATCAGTATCATTGTGATGAGGCCAGATTCTCATACACTTTTCCACTTCTTCTTCGTATGTTTCCCCTTTCCATTCAGTTATCCCCTTCATGGATTTCAGCCCATTTATCTCAATTTTTTGGATTTTAACTGCGTGCTCTCTTAGGATTTCACTAACAACTCTTTCATTTTCCTCTGGAGCAAAAGTGCAGGTTGAGTAAACTACCGTACTACCTGTGGGCGCCATTTCACATGCTTTGCTCAGTAGACCCTTCTGCAATTTACTAAATCTTTCGTAGTCCTTTTCTTTCCAAAGTCCAGCAACCGAATTTTTCTTTCGTATGGTTCCTTCTGAGCTACATGGTGCATCTACAAGGTACAAATCAGCTTCAGTGTTTGGAAATGATTTGAAATCCCTCAAAGTTACAGTTGTATTTGTTACACCTAATCTATCTAGGTTCCCTCTCAATGATTTTAGTCTAGCGTGTCTTGAATCGTTTGCTATTATGTGCCCTTTGTTTTTCATTATGGCGGCTATTTGAGTGGTCTTAGACCCAGGTGCAGCACAACAATCTAAGATAGTGTTCTCCCCAATCAGATCTCTTACAACTAATGGAGGCATCATTGATGTCAGTTCTTGAATATATATTTGGCCAGTAAAATGTTCCAGACTGCTTCCAAGATTGGTTAGTTCAGATGCATATCCAGTCTCACACCAGGGAACTTTTGTGATTTTAGGGTCATATTCCCTGAGTTTTTCTAGAATTTCTTTTTCATTCCCTTTTAGAGTGTTTATTCTGAACGATTGTTTTAATGGTTCTCCGATACTCTCTGAGAATTTAATTTCGTCATCAACTATGGATTTATATCTATCAATAATTCCATTTTGAGCCGTTTTAAATGGCTGCATAATCTACGCTCTGATGATACTGGCCTTTGGATTTTTTACGGTTGCCATTCTATTTCTAGTATCAACTATCAATTTAGCGTGTTTAGCCAGCAAGTCATAATCTACATTTGTGTGGTCTGTGGTTATAACAATAGCGTCTTGCATCTCTATGTTCTCTTTTGTAAGTTCGGTATTTTTTAACGATTTTACAGTTTTTACATAAGGGTCATGATAACAGACCTTTGCTCCTTTGTAATCTAGTAATTCCATTATTCTAAGTGCAGGAGATTCTCTCATGTCATCGATGTCTTTTTTGTAGGCGACACCTACTATCATTATCTTGCTATCCTTGACACTTTTTTTGTAGTCATTAAGTGCTCTTGCTATACGGTGTGTGATATTTTCCGTCATCTTCCTGTTAACTTCACCGGCCAATTCTATAAATTTTGCTTCAGTATTGTGCTCTTTTGCTTTCCATGAAAGATAGAAAGGATCTATAGGTATACAGTGTCCACCCATTCCAGGACCAGGGTAGAATGGCATGAATCCAAATGGTTTCGTTTTGGCAGCATCTACAACTTCCCAAATGTTTACACCCATTCGGTCAAGAACCAATTTTAGTTCATTCACCATAGCTATGTTGACAGCTCTGAAAATATTCTCCATGAGCTTTGTTGCCTCGGCAGTTTCCATCGAACTCACTTCGACAGTTTCTGAAACAATATTTTTGTAAAGCGCACTGGTCACTTTCAGACAATCTGATGTAAACCCTCCCATGACTTTAGGTATTTTAGAAACAGAGAATTCTTTGTTTCCGGGATCTTCTCTCTCAGGAGAATACGCTAGGAAAAAATCTTTTCCAGCTTCCAATTTCGCCTTTTCAAGAATTGGTTTGACTATTTCCCTAGTAGTGCCTGGATAGGTAGTAGATTCTAGTACAACCAATTGTCCTTTCTTCAAATGCCTTCCAATAGTATTTGACGCGCGTTCCACGTAGCTCATATCAGGTTGCTCGTGTTCATCGAGTGGTGTAGGGACACAAATTATCAAACAATCCATGTCACCAATCACTGAGAATTCAGTTGTAGCGGAACCATTGTTATCAACAAAATTCTTCATTGCTTCTTTGGAAATGTGTTTCATTACTTGCTTTCCAGAATTGATTTCATTGACTCTATCTTTATCTTTGTCAAATCCAGTTACAGGGAAGCCTCTTTTTGCGAATTCCAAACCAAGAGGTATTCCAACGTACCCCATTCCAATGATTCCAATATTGGCTTTTTTGCCATCAATTTTACCACAGAGGTCGTCAACTAGGCCACTCATTGTGTTCAATCTACAAGAGAGGGGTATAAATTACGTTATATTTCAGTCATCCAACCGAATTCGTCTTCTGCAGTCCCGAATTGAATACCAGTCAATGCATCATACAGAGTCTTCGTTACTTTGCCTACATCGCCTTCTGAGAAGATAACGTCCTTACCTTGATAATTTATTGACCCGATTGGAGCTACTATTGCAGCAGTACCTGCACAGAAGACCTCATCTGCCTTCAGTGCTTCTTCAACACTGATTCTTCTTTCTTCGACTTCCATTCCCATTTTATCTTTAGCTAGTTTTATGACAGATTCACGGGTTACTCCAGGTAAGATTGATCCAGTAAGTTCAGGTGTTATTAACTTCCTACCTTTTACAGCAAAGAAGTTCGCAGCACCTACTTCTTCGATGTATTTTTCCTCTGCTGCGTCTAGGTAAATTACTTCAGCATAGCCTTCCTTTTTTGCCAATCCACTTGGTAGCATCCCTGGAACATAATTTCCAATTGCTTTCAC
>CAYFGG010000046.1:0-5692 GCA_964342795.1 uncultured archaeon
TATGAAAACATAAATATATTTGTAGCATTTTTCAATGATGAATCGGCTAGCACTGACAAATATGTTTTGGAAACTGCCTTTGCTATACCTCCCGAATTAGATGTCGAAATTCCAGAGGGACTATTGAGTGGAAATATTGAGGTGAGTGGAACTGCATTTAGTAAAAAATCAGAAATTGAGAATGTATACTATAGGTGGAATAATGGTGATTGGGTCAATACAAACTTACCCACATTTAATGGAGATTTTAGCTTTAACTTAGATACAATGAATTTAGATAATGGAGATCACCAACTAGACATTAAAGTCGTTGATAGGGGAGCGAGTATGATTGAAATCTTCGATCTTGAGATATTAAATGACGAGAATTCTCCTGTTATTCAGATTATATCGCCAGATGAAGGAGATGTTGTGGAATCTATAACTGTTTTTGAGGTCGAAGTGACTGATGACAATAAAGTCTCTGAAGTTGAATACAAAATTAATGATGGGAATTGGAGAAAGATGTATTATAGTGAAAATAATGAGTACATTGCCAGTTGGAATACTCAAGAAGCCGGAGCGGGAAATGGAGACTATACGGTAACATTCAAAGCATTAGATGCTAGTTTAAATAAAGCTGAAAGCAATGTTAACATAACTGTCTTCAATGAGGAAGATGTAACATACCCTTATCTGGAAATAGTAAGCCCTGAGGAGGATTTTTACAATACAAGAGTAGATATTGAAGTTGAAACTACAGATCCAGATGGCATAGAAAGCGTTCAATACAGAATAGACAATAGTACTTGGAAGAGTCTATCTTTAGAAGATACAAATATTTTTACAGCTAAATGGATTCCTACTTGGGATGGATGGCACTGGATAGATATTAAATCAGTTGATAATCAAGGATACACGACCGAAGGAGGTCTCCGATTTGAAACAGATAGTACACCGCCGTCACTAATTCTTAACTCATTTACCAATGATGTTACAGCTATAGCTGAATTTGATCTAAGTATCTATGACTATAGCAGTCTTCTTTCCCTTAAATATAGAATAGATGGAGGCACATGGAATGAATTAGACAGCGAGGAAGGAAATGTAATTTTTAGTTGGGATTCAACCAAATATGATGATGGTGAGTGCTTGATGGAAATAGAGTGTACGGATAGATGGGGTGGAGTAAGTACACTATACCGTAATTTGGATGTCAGAAATCAAGGATTAATATATTCAGTTCCTCCATCAAACATAGAAACTTCTACTGTTACAAGAATTAGTGCTATAATTGATTATGAAGACGCTAAAACAGTTAATATGATAGTTGCAAAGACCTCTGAAGGAGTACTCGCTGAGGGACAGAAAATACCCATGTACAAAGAAGGGAATTACTACTATGGAGAATTGTACTTTGATAATCCTGGAAATTACGTTTACAGTATTGAAATAGACACTGGCCATGGGAAATTATCATCGTATGAACAAAATATAGTGGTGACCGAGAAACAAAAAATTGTAGCTGATGAGAGTAATGATAATATGCTGTCTGGAAACGGTTTAATACCTATAATATTGGTACTAGTGTTTGTTTCCTTCAGAAGAAAAATTAGTTCTTTTTGAGAACCTTAGAAACAAAAAGAGCTAAATCCGTCGGAAGAAAACCCGATCCAATGGCATCGTAGCACTCTTCTCCTGCTTTTCCAATACTATATGAAGCCAATCTAGCAGATTCAAATGGTGTGAGACCCTTAGCCATAAATGCACCACAAATACCCGCTAGAACATCTCCTGAACCGCCAACCGCCATCCTAGGATGTCCTGTATTGTTCTTCTTAATAAAACGACCATCGGTGATTACGTCGGTGTTACCTTTCAGTAGTACAGTTACGTTATTCTCACTGGAAAAATCAAACAAGTCTTTTCCACTAGTACTGATTCCCAGCCTAGGCAACTCGCCTCTATGGGGAGTTAGAACTATATTTTTATTTCGGAAATCATATTTAGAAATTGCATCTGCATCAATCACTATATTGTCACAATTTTCAATAACTGCTTTAACCGCTTCTAACGATAGCGAATCTTTTCCCATTCCCGGTCCAATAACAATGCTATCAAAATCCTGTTCAAATAGTGCGTTTAAATTCTTCTTTGTCACAATTTCTCCAGATAACTTATGAACTAATAATTCGGGGGCAAATGTAGAAACCTGATCGAAAGAAGATTCAGGAACAAAAACATGTACTAAATCAGCACCTGCCCTATAACACCCAAGAGCCGAAAGAGCTGGAGCGCCTGGATAGAGGCCTCCTCCAATGACAGCTACTTTACCATTCTGACCCTTATGTTTTTCATAATCGAAGGCGGGATACAACAATAATTCCCCAGGTCCCGTACTTTCATCTAACTCTTGGGGAAAACCAACATCATGGAGAACTATAATTCCACTATTATTCTCGTCCATGCCTATCTTGTAATCATGAAAAGTAATAGTCACATCTGGTTTGACTGAGTATTTAGTACCTAAACCAGAGGGCATATCTATTGAGATAATTGTGTCAAAGCCGTTTATAAAATCAATATATTTATTGTAAGGGGGCCTAGGATTACCCTTAATTCCTGAACCCAATAAACAATCAACAACCACAGTTGCTTTATCTTCTAAGTCAGATAATTCAACTATACTTTTTGCGCTATCAGATATCAAATCATATTTTTCTTTAAGCAGCCCTGTATTTGGTTTTGAAACTGTAAAAATCTCAACATCATAGCCTTTTTTGATTAAAATATTCGAGGCCACATATCCATCTCCTCCATTATTCCCAGTACCACATACAAACGATATTGAAGTGCTTAAATTGAAATTACTAATGATGTAGTCAGCAATTCCTGCCCCAGCATTATCCATCAAATCTGATAATTTAATTCCATAATGAATTGCATTAGTGTCTAATATTTGGAATTCAATTACTTTTCTCATACAAACGTGAGCTCGTACATGAACAGTATGAAAAAGGCGTATAGGATTAATCCGCTTAGCCTATTGAATGGAACTCTAATAAGTCCAAAAGTAGCAACAGTTATAATCATTAACAACGGCAATGTAGTGTCTAGCACCCATTGTTCAACTGCAATATCATTAATCATTGCCAGCACACCCATTACCATGAAAATATTGGCAATATTTGAACCTATAACATTTCCCACAGCAATTTCCTTGTGTCCTTTTTTAGCTGCAGATAGAGTCCCTGCAAGTTCAGGAAGACTGGTTCCAACAGCAACAACACTGAGACCTATGACCATCTCTGAAACTCCTAAATGGGAAGCAACTTCCACTGCCGAATCCACAGTTAATTGTGCACCAAAGAGCATTGCCACTAAACCTCCAATAAGAAACACATAGGAGGTTTGCTCTTCATTTTCACTGTTAACACTTTTATTTCTAGAACGATAGTATAGTGATAATAGATAAATAACATACAACATGAAAAAAACAAAACCTTCCACGAAATTAATACTATTATCTTGTGCAAAAATAATGAGCAAAATTACTGCAAAGAGCATAACATAACTATCTTTATTAGAATCAGCATTAGGTTGTACATCAGTACTCAATAAATAATAGAAAACAAAACTTGAACTAGCTAATACAAGACCTATATTGGATATATTCGACCCAACGATATTACCCAAAGCCAGATCGTTGTATCCTTGAAACGAAGAAATTATTGAAACTAGTAATTCAGGTAAACTAGTCCCAAAAGCCACAATAGTTACGCCAACAACATGTGGTGAAATTCCCTTTTCTTGTGCAAAAGAAGCCGAATTGTCTATGAAATAATCAGCACCCTTAGTCAAGAAAATTAAACCAAGAATTAAAGCAATAAAAGCAGCTAGTAGACTCATCTTATCTTTTCCATATTTTCAATTCGTTTGTTTATTAAATCCGGCTTGGCAATGTCATGACGTACATATATATTATCTCCCGAAATATAATTCAAAGCCGTTTCGCATTTTTCTTCAGCCTCATTAATAGTACCAGCACATGAGACTAGCGCAGCCGCACGAGAACTAGTAGTAGCTATTTTACCATCCAAAAAATTGACGGCTGCATAATACAAATCAGATGTTTTAGAAAATTGATTATCTATCAATAGTGTAGTGTCTTTTCTAGGATTACTACCATAGCCCAAGGGAACAACGTATTTACATACCGAAGCTTCTTTTCTGAAAGCTACGGGAGATAAGGTACCATTAGCTATGTCACTACAGACTTTAGCAAAGTCAGACTCTAAAAGAGCTAAAAGATTCATGGCCTCAGGATCTCCAAACCGAGCATTATACTCTATCAATTTGACTCCACCCCTAGTAACCATAAAACCTCCGTAAAGAATACCCTTGTAACCTTGGCCCGTATGATCTTTTAAAGCGCGGACAACTCTCTCATTTATCTCTTGTGCAACAAAGATATCCTGTTCTTTAAGAAAAGGAAGCGAATGGTCACTATCAGTGTAACTCCCCATTCCTCCCGTGTTGGGTCCAGTATCTCCTTCATATGCTCTCTTATGGTCCTGAACTGCAGGCATATGGGATGTTGTTATTCCATCGCAAAAACTCATCAATGAAAACTCTTCGCCGAATATTTTCTCCTCTATTACAAATGTCCCCAGATTACTTGTTATATCTTTACAGTAATCTAAAGCTTCCTCTTTAGATGCTAAATGTTCTCCCGATAATTTTACTCCCTTTCCACCCATTAAACCGTCAAATTTAATGACAAACTCTCCACCGAGCTCTTCCATAAATTCAGAAGCCCCATTAATACTATCAAAACGTTTGTAATTTGGAGAAGCATCGATTTCATATTTCCTCAACAAATCCCGTGTGAATCCCTTGCTAGATTCAATTTGGGCCAAAAACTTAGTAGGGCCAACAACAGGTATTTCTTCTTTCCAAAATATGTCTGAATATCCATTAGCTAATGGATCTTCTGGCCCGATGACGACGCAATCTATTGCATTCTTTTTTGCAAACTCCAAAATTGATTTTTTTGATTTTCCGGAATGATAGTTATTAACTGTGTAAGTCGAACGGGATAATTCTAGTAGACCTGGATTCAGATTTGTTAATACGCTATATACTGAAGAACCGGAATAACTCAATTTTTCAGCTATAATATGCTCTCTAGCACCACTACCAATAACCAGAAAATTCATTAATCCACCAGATCAGATACTAAAACTAATGACTTATAATCTATATTCAGATTGGATAATTTCTCCGCAGCTCCTTCTTCTCTATCAACAACTACCAATATCTTAGCTACTTCAGCTCCGGCATTAGTTAATATTTCAACTGACTCTATATTTGAACCACCTGTAGTGGCAACATCATCTACTAGAACTGCACGTCCCTTTTTTGGCCCTTCTATTCTGGAACCAGTTCCATGTTTTCGATTACTCTTCCTTATCATCGAATAAGGTATACCTGTTTCCAAGGAAAGTGCAGTTGCAAGAGGTACAGCACCCAATTCCATTCCTGCAATAAAGTCTATATTTTCTGGAATTAGTTTAGAGAATTCCTTGGAAATCAAACTTAGGATAGAGGGATCTGTAGAAGCCAGTTTCAAGTCTACATAGTAATTCGATTTCTTTCCCGAAGTAAGAGTGAAATCCCCAAACTTAACAGCTCCTGAATCTAACAGTTTTTG
>CAYFGG010000047.1:0-5667 GCA_964342795.1 uncultured archaeon
TTCTAAACTTTCATCAGTTGAGCCAGATGTTACCGCAATGTTATCAGGATTCATCCCGCTTTCAAGAGCAGATTTGATTTCCCGAACTGAATAGAACTTTTGCAAACATGTAAGCATGTTGTGCTCTTGGAGCGCCGCCGCCATCTCAAAGGTACCAGTTGTGTCCATGTTTGCAGCTACGACAGGCACCCCTTCCCATGTGATGTCCGTATGTCTGAATTTGAATTCTCTAGCAAGAGTAACATCGGATCTTGATTTCAGTGTACTTCTTTTAGGCCTTATCAGCACATCCCTGAAAGTTAGCTTTAGGTCGTCATCTATACGCATTGCTTTGCCCCTATCTTGTCTACTTAGTATCTATTAAACGCTTTGCTTTTAGTCTATGTCTTTGGGTTCCATAACCATAACATCTTTCAGATTTCTATATTTCTCATTGTAGTCAAGACCATATCCAACCACAAATTCGGGCGGAATCTCAAATCCAACGTATTCAACTTCAAAATCTAATTTTGCAACCTCTTTCTTGTACAAAGCAGTAGCGACGGCAACTGATTTTGGGCCAGACTCTCTTAATCTATTAACTAGAAAGTTTATGGTAAAACCAGAATCAATAATGTCTTCTACAATAATCACGTCTCTATTATCTATATCTGCAGAAATATCCTTTCTAAATTTTATAGTTCCTGTAGACGAATCACCATCATAACTTCTAATTTTCACGAAGTCAACTTCAACTTGTATACTGAGTTCTCTAAGGAGATCAGCCATGAATACATAAGATCCGTTTAAAATCCCAACAAATATAGGAGTTTTATTTTTGTAATCCTTTGATATTTTGTCAGCTAGTTCCTTTACACGTTTTTTTATTTCAGATTCAGATAGAAGTAGTTTCATGATTAATATTGCACTAAAGAATGAACGTTATATTGATTTAGTTTTTCTCTAGCTTTTAGGAATTTTAGTTCTATTAATACAGTTAGTCCCTTGATGTTACCTCCTGTTTCTTTTACTAAATTGCATGTTGCTTCAGCAGTGCCTCCAGTTGCTAACAAATCATCAACTATGAGTACGTTTTGACCTACTGTTATTGCATCCTCGTGTATCTCTAATGTATCTGTTCCATATTCAAGATCGTATGCGATGCTTTTAGTTTTTGATGGTAGTTTCCCCGGTTTTCTAACAGGTACAAAACTACATCCTAATATGTCTGCTATTGGGGCTCCAAATATGAATCCTCTAGATTCAATACCAACGACAACATCGATTCCTCGATCCATATATGGAGTCGCCATTTCTTTAATTGCAATTCTAAATGTTTTAATATCAGATAATACAGGCGTTATGTCCTTGAAGATGATTCCTTCTTTTGGGAAATCAGGAATGTCTCTTATTCTTTTTGCGATTACCTCTATATTTTTTTTATAAGACATAGTCTAGGTATATTGCATATTTCCCCTGAGCCTTTCGACTCAGAGGATTTTGTTTTTTTATTCTTTCCTTAGTTTAAGAAATCCAGAATATACTCGAAAGTTGTCTGGTCTCCAGGTCCAAGGTAGAACATAGTCATCAAGACAAAGATCGCCATTAAAATTTGATTGTTAATGACCTCTTCATGCTTTCCAACACCGAACTTAATTGCTACATAGGAAATTACTCCCCATGCAATTCCATCTGCAATGGAATATGCAAATGGCATTAATGCAATGGTTAAGAAAGCAGGAATTGCGATTTCAATATCGTCCCACTTGATGTCACCGACACCACGCATCATCATTGCACCAATTACCATCAAGGCAGGTGCGGTTGCGTATGCAGGTATTGCTATGAAGAAGTTGGAAAAGAATAATCCAACTAAGAATAAGCAGCCTACAACAACGGCAGTGAATCCGGTCTTACCACCTTCTTCTATGCCCGATGCAGATTCAATATAGGTTGTAACAGTACTTGTACCCATAACTGCACCGATAGTTGTTCCAGCAGCATCTGCAACGAAAGCTTCGTTTGCACTCTCTAATTCATCATTTTCATCTACTTTACCAGCCATTCTTCCGACTCCGTAAAGTGTTCCCGCAGTATCAAATATATCAACAAAGAAGAAAGCAATCATTACCATCATGAATGATCCCCATCCACCATATGTTACCACTCCATCTTGGTTAGTTATTTCGTCTCCAGCATTTCCGAAAGCACTGAAAACAGCACCTACAGTGTCCATTGGGCTTTCTGGAGTAGAAACAAATTCATCTGGAAGTTCAGAATCAGGAACAATAGCCCATCCAGCTACACTAACAACTAGTATACCTATCATAACAGCTCCTTTTTGGTCACGAGCCATTAGTGCACCCATTACTATCAATCCAATTAAAGCCCAGAATTCACCAGACTCATGAGTCCATGTTCCAGCACTTGCGAAATCAATAAGTGTTGCTGGATTGTCAACAATCCAACCTGCATTCTGCATTCCTATAATTGTAAGGAATAATCCAATACCGGCCATTGTTGCAATCTTCAAATCTTTTGGTATAGCGTTTATCATTGCGGAGCGTGCTCCTGTGAATGATAATCCTAAGAATATGAGACCTTCAACGAAAACTGCTGCAAGAGCAATATCCCAAGGTACACCCATTCCTAAACATACGCCGTACAAGAAGTATGCATTAAGCCCCATTCCTGGAGCAAGTGCGAAGGGCAGATTTGCCCAAAGTCCCATTATCATACATGCTACAAATGAAGCTACAGCAGTAGCTACAAGCGCATCATTGAATGAGATTCCCGTTTCGAAATCCATAAAAGTTATGTCAGCACCTGACATCATTTTAGGATTCACAATGAGGATATATGCCATCGTAAGGAATGTAGTTAATCCTGCACGAATTTCACCCTCGACGGAACTACCGGCCTTGGAGATTCCAAAGTAGTCATCAATTTGGCCCATAAATCCGCCACCTGAAGAGGTTGCGGGGGCTTCATTTTCTGTTACTCCATCATCACCATTTTGTGTGTCGTCGTCACTCATGGTATTACACCTAAAAAAATAGACGAGAGAATCGTTTATTAAGTGTATCGGATGTTTTTGTTTGTAAAACAGATTATTTCATCGTCTATAAACTGCGTATTTCATAATCTGATTGATTGAAAACTGTAATTCCATTTTCCTCAGCATATTCAGTCCATATTCTATAATCAGATTTTTTCATCCCTTTGCGGTGAAAGTACAGACCATCTGCATCACAAGATTTAATCGCCTCATTAAGTATTTCTGGTGTTAATGGTGAAATTCCATAATTCGCAATCATGTGTCCAAAGCATACTTTATGTGACATTGCAGCTTCAGTAAATCTTGGAGTGTAGTGCCCACCTCCAATACCTATTGTATTTACTCCATTTGCAGCTTCAAGTTCCAACAATGATTTTATCAGAGCTTCTGCAGGTTCTTTTAATTCCCATTGTTCTTCTCCTGAACCAATCTCTAAGAACATGGTTGGTTTTTCTACAAGCGGTCCATGGTGCGTAGCCTCAAAGCAAACATCGTACCCTGGCAATCTATTCTTGTATATGCTTAGCAGTAATCCAGTCATCCACTTTGGTGAAGCACCTGAGACTTTTCCTTCTACGCCACCATAGTCCGCTTTGCCCCAGTTTCCGATTGGATGAACTGTAAGACTGGGTCTTCCACTTGCAGCTTTGTGACGAGATAGAAAAACAATATTCTCAATCTCAATCCCAGTTTTTTCTTTCCACTCTTTGTCAATTCTTTCAGCATAGATATGGAGTTTTTCAATTGTTATTAATCTCGTGCCTTTAAGGCAAAAATCACCATGATCCTCTGTTAGTCTCCAAATCCTTTTCCCATTGAAATCTCCATCTTCTACCCATTTCGCCATTTCAAGTAGTCTACTTTTCAGATTTATGGAGGCTGAATCTGCTTCAGACGCAATAATTAGATTCATAGGCCTTCTACCAGTCCAACTTTCACATTTCGTTCTTTAGCTACTTTCTTAGCCTTACTGTATCCCGCATCAACATGCCTCATTATTCCGGTTCCAGGATCGGTTGTTAGAACTCTTTCAAGCCTTTCATCTGCAGCCTTTGTACCATCCGCAACTACGACCATGCCTGCATGCAATGCATATCCTATGCCAACCCCACCTCCGTGGTGAAAGCTAACCCAACTTGCACCTGCAGCTGTATTAAGCAGGGCATTCAATATTGGCCAATCAGCAACAGCATCCGTTCCATCTTTCATAGACTCTGTCTCTCTATTTGGAGAAGCTACAGAGCCAGAGTCAAGATGGTCTCTTCCGATTACTATCGGTGCTTTTACTTTACCGCTTCTAACTAGTTCGTTAAAGGCAATACCGGCACGAGCCCTTTCTCCATATCCGAGCCAGCATATTCTTGCAGGCAATCCTTGGAATTGGACTCTTTTCTGTGCCATTTTTATCCACCTTGACAATGCTTTGTCCTCAGGGAATAGTTCTAGGATTACCTTGTCAGTTTCAGCAATATCATTCTCATCACCCGATAGTGCGGCCCAGCGGAATGGACCTTTTCCTTCACAAAATAATGGTCTCACATAAGCAGGCACAAATCCTGGAAAATCAAATGCATTCTCTACTCCAGCCTCTTTTGCCATCGCTCTCAGGTTGTTACCATAGTCGAAAGTATGAGCGCCCATATCCTTCAACTTAAGCATGAGCTTGACATGTTTGGCCATGCTAGCATAACTTTTCTTTAGATATTCTTGAGGATTATTCTCTCTGAGTTCTTCAGCCTCTTCTAAGCTTAGTTCTTGAGGTATGTACCCAATTAATGGATCATGTGCTGAGGTTTGATCGGTCAGAATATCAGGAATCACTTTTCTTTCAATTAATCTTTCTAGTAAGTCAACTATGTTAGCCACAACAGCTATTGACTTTCCTTCCTTTGCATTCTTCCATTCTATGGCTTTGTCTATAGCGTCATCAATATCTGAGGTCATCTCATCACAATACTTAGTTTCCAGTCTTTTCTCTATTCTGTTAGGATCGATCTCAGCTGCTAGAAAAGTTCCTCCATTCATAGTTGCAGCTAAGGGCTGTGCTCCTCCCATCCCCCCTAATCCGCCAGTTACAACCAGTTTACCTGAAAGATCTCCATCAAAATGTTGCCTCGCTGCCTCAGCAAAGGTCTCGTATGTTCCTTGAAGGATACCCTGAGACCCAATGTATATCCATGAGCCTGCCGTCATTTGTCCAAACATCATCAGTCCTTTTTTCTCTAACTCATCAAAATTTTCCCAGTCCGCCCATTTGCCAACAAGATTTGAATTTGCTATCAGGACTCTTGGTGCTTGATCATGTGTTTTGAAGACTCCTACAGGTTTTCCACTTTGAATCAGCAGTGTCTCATCATTTTCTAGTTCCCTTAATGAGTTCACAATGGCATGGTAACATTCTTCATTCCTAGCAGCTTTACCTCTCCCTCCATATACTATCAATTCTTCAGGTCTTTCAGCCACATTAGGGTCGAGATTATTCATCAACATTCTCAATGCAGCTTCTTGCAACCATCCTTTACAACTAATTTCAGTTCCTCTAGGCGCTCGGACGGTATCCATGGTCTCTCATATAGTATGTATTAAACGTATTTGCCCGAATATTTTAATAAAACCCTGTTAATTTCATG
>CAYFGG010000048.1:0-5642 GCA_964342795.1 uncultured archaeon
TCTTGGCAGCTGTGCTGTACGTTTGGGCAGCCAGTTTCCTTGAGCAAGGAGAATCTGCACCTATAGCAACCTTTTGGGTGGAAGAAGACAGCGATGGAGTCTACCACGTAGAAGTAACTAAAGTTAGCAAGCAAGAGGATCTAGAAGGTTTTAGCTTCTACCTCAAGGATGGCAGTGGTTCAACATACACTGGAGCCGCCAACGCTGGATTCGGAGAAATCGCAATGCAGTATAAGGATGGCGAAGAGAAAGGTATAGACATGAACTACGGCGGCGATGACGAGGGACTACAGAGCAGGGCAGCCAACGTGTCAGCAGATGACGGCGAAGACTTCCCAGTTCACTTCTCGGACAACGACCGTGATGGAAAACTGTCTTCTGGAGACCAATTCTTGGTCTACGGTACAGGCGGTTCGGACAAATCTAAGGGACCAGCAGAAGATGGGTGGAGACTGGATATCCAGTTTGACGCCAGTGGAGACATAATCGGATCCGCTAAGCTTCTGTAAACTTAGTTAACCGAAAAATAACGTTAGGTAGGGGAAGGCACAGCTCCCCTGCCTCTCTGTTGTAAATTTTGCTGTGTCATTTTTTTGATTAGCGAAGCTTTTATTTCATTCTTCATTAGATAGGAAATAGTAAGTATGAAGAAAATCAGTCTTTTGTTAATTGCAAGTTTTCTTGTTTTGACAACTTCAGGATCTTATGCTTATTTTACATATATTTATGAAGAAGACGAACCTTCTATAGATGACCTTATAGTCCAAGAAGAAATAATTGAAGAAGAAACAACACCTCCTTCAAATAATCAAACAAGTGACAATAGTACAGACGATCAAAACGAAGAAGAGCCCCTACCTTATGAAATTATTGGAATTTACAAATGTATAGACCATAATTCTGAGAAGAGGTGCTGGCAGACACACGAACCAGATAATTTAGATTCAAATCAATCAGTTCCATTGATAGTAGATATGCATGGCTACAGTTCTAATTCAACAGAACAGAGAGAGATGTCAGATTTTGATGAGATTGCTGACCAGTATGGCGCAATAGTAATTTATCCAGATGGTTTAGGAGACGAACAATCTTGGAATGCGGGTTGGTGTTGTGGCGAATCAAATGCAGAAAATAGAGATGATGTTGGATTTATTCTTAACATGATTGATATTGTGATAAAGTATGATAATATTGACACAACTAGAATCTATGCAACAGGCTGGTCTAATGGTTGTGCAATGTCCCAAAGATTAGCAAATGAGGCTAGTGATATTTTTGCATCAATAGCCTGCATGTCTTTTTATCTCTTGCAACCACCCGATAGTAGTTATTCACCAATTCCAGTCATGGAAATACATGGATTTTTAGATACTATTGTACCGTATACTACAGCAGCTCCAAATAGCATTCTAGAAGGCGAATTTTTTTCAGATCCTTTGGCAAGTAGTGGCGCGATTCAAAATCTGTATGCTTGGAAGGAAATGAATGGTTGTAGTGGCACAATTTCAGATACTAATGAACCCAATGCTTTGTATTCAATACAAGGATTTTCAGATTGTGAAAATGGGGCTGAAATTCAATTAGTAACGATTTATGCAGCAATGCACAATCCTTATTCTGATGATTATCCTGGCTCTCCATTCTTTCCAGGTACGCAAGGATTAGTAGATTCAACTCAAATAGCTTGGGACTTTATGAGTCAATACACTAAGTGATTATTGTAGTTACACCTTGCGTTCTAAGCCGTTTTAACGTCTGGAACGATAACTGACGTAAGCCAAACCAGCAACCAGTGCAACAACTACCAAAGCAGCCATTCTCAAGGTAGAGTTTGTTTCATCTTCTTCAGTAGCTTGGACAGAGATACTTATGAATCGTTCATTGTTGTCAGCATCAGCTTCATCAATTGCGCCATCAGGATCTATCACTACCTTTAGCGCATGACTTCCAGCAGTTGAGGTCCAGGTGGCATTTACTATCACATCATCTCCACTTCCATCGAAGTAGGCCGTAGTCAGGTTTATTGCTTCATTATTGGCATAGAATGCTACAGGAACATAATGAGAACCAGAATGGTTTACCAAATCACTTATAGTTACAGATAGCGTAACAATATCTCCATCTGAAGGCACCTCTGGGTTCCAAGTTAACTCACTTATTTCAAAATCTGGATCAGGCTGTTCAATAGGCGTCACGGTAAGTGTGAAAGGATGTGTTATATCGTCAACATTGTTGTTATCGTTACCATCAGACCATGAAACATCAACAAAGAAGAATTCCCAAACTTTAGGTACGACTCCCTCATTAGGAGTAATAGATAGCACAGTTTCTATTACAGTTCCATTAGCAATGCTCAACTTGTTTGGTTCAAACACAGCAGTCCAGTTTGCAGGTACATTCTCTACATTTAGGTCATAGATTGTGTTCATTTCTCCAATCCCTGTGACCTCAAACGTGAATGTAGCAGCTTGACCAATGGGAATTTCTTGCTCAGTCTTGTCCAAGGAAATCTCTATTCCCCTCATTAATTTCTTTTCTATTATCTCAGTTTGAGACAGACCATCCATACTATCAGTTATATTGATGCTCTTGTCCAGAGTATAGATGTAATCATCACTACCTGAGAGATCTTGGTATTCTGCGCTAAAGTTGTACATTCCAACAGGCATAACAATACCGATTCCTCCATCCTCTAGTTCAATTTCAAAGCTGAAGTTCGTACCTTCAATGTCCACTTCGCCCAACTCGACAAATTCAGATGTCTCTGATGAGACGTAAACAGTATTGTAATTCACACCTCTTGTAAGCGAGGGGTCAAGGCTTACTGCCTCATCCAATTTCAATTCTCCTATGTTAACATAGCTAGTACCTTCTGTGGTATAGGTCCATGTCTTGTAAGTTCCCGTCCTCAAATAAATTTCATAACTACCATCAATACCAGAGGAGGTAGTTGCTTCTATTTGCCTCCCATCTATCCCCCAAACTTCAAAGTTCGAGTTAGACAGAAGCTCGTTTGCATCGGCCTCACCATCAAAGTTACGATCGTAGAATACTGTTCCGGAAACTTTCACTTTCCATTCAGCTTCACGCTTGAACGTCTGCTGTTCCTTACCAGCTCTAACATACATTGGCTGTTTATCGTATTTGAACTGGTCAGCCCCATCATTTTGGGTTTCATCAACCTCAATTTGATAAGTTTTAGGTATGATTCCATTAATCACAACTTTTCCTTCTTCGTCTGTGACATGGGTAAATGGACTTCCACTATTGGAGGTAAATATCACGGTCGCTCCGGTCAACGGAACAATGCTGCCCGTTGCATTCTGATATGTCATTTCCAAGGTTATGTTGACCAATTTTGGCACCAGAACAATTTCATCATAGTAACTTTCTTGTCCATTAACCTCCACACTGCCTGTGAACGTCTCATAGCCTTCTTCCTCGACCAATATGTCATAAATTCCATAAGGTAAATCAAATTTACCATAATCAGCATCATCCCCGAATATTCCATCATTTGACTGGGTTACAAACACAACACCATCCTCAGATATGAATTGAACAGTTACAGGAATGTCATTGATAACTGAATTATCTGCATCAGAAGTAATATCTCCTCTTATTGACCCTTCATCCTTGAGATCAAGATTGAATACAGCAGATTCTTCTAGTTCCAATAATCCACCGAAGCTAAAGTGTTTGTTTACCTGACCATCTTCGAATGTAACATAATAATCTCCAGGTTTCAAGTATACTGTATAACCATCAAAAGTGCTTGAGTCTACAGTAGTTACATTATTCAAATCATCCATAGGAGTAAAAAGAACCATACCGGCCCTTGGTGCCCCATCTAATTCAGTCACACCTGACACTCTGTAGGTAAGTTCGGTCTCAACATCTCCCATATCAAACGCATCAGACCCTAGAGGTATCTGCATTTGACCATGTACCAAATATCTTCCACCTTCTTCGTTCTCATAAGAGAAGGTGTACATGTAATTCTCAGGTGGTAAATCTATTTCGAAACTTCCGTCTTCCCCAGTTTCAAATGTCAGATTGTATAACGGGTTTAACATTGGGGAGAATGAAAGCTCAGCATTGGGTATTCCAATACCATTGTGCACCAATCTGCCTGTAGCAGTGGCAGGTATTCTTTTTGCTTCAATCAATAATTCTTCCAATTGGTACAATCTTAGCTTATCCGTTTCAGTCTTTTGATCTGCAGGACCATAGTAAGTATTCTCTAAAGTATATCCAAATTTGCTAATCTCAACATTGTAATCACCAGCAGGTAGAGGTATCTGGCTTATTTGTTGCGTGGCCCAGAAATTCTTCCAACCAGAAGCCGAACTGAATTTTACAATTCCTGATAAAGTAAAAATCTCGTCCATATGTTCTTCATACAATATGACCATCACATCGTATCCTGCGGTTGCAGGTAGGTTAACCTCAGTTTTACTCCTATCAACTTGAATGCTCTTCAATGCCATTAGATTCTGCCCTTCGTCAAGGTATGCTTGAGACCACACTCCATAATCGCCTTCAGGTAGAACAATGTCATATCTTCCATCAAATCCAGTCATTAACTCAACGCTGCCAGAACCAGAATCAAAAACTACAGATTTATCTCCAAATCCTTTCTCACCAGCCTCAGGATCCAGCACTCCATCACCATTGAGGTCTTCGAACAATACGCCTTCTATCGTATGGCCAGGACTCATTTCAGCATCTATTAGCCCACTGCTATCCTCACTGTCTACAATCCCAAGATAAGCAAGAGTGGTTTCATTAGTTTGATGGACAGTATAGATATCGTATGTTCCCTTAGGCAATACAGTTCCAAAGTATCCGTCATCAGTAGTGAAAACACTGTCACTGGATTCCCCATCTAGATTACGAATGGAGATCTGCTCTCCACCAATTGGGTTTCCATTATGTGATAGAATTCCTTCTACTCTGAATCCAGGCATTAGGCTTCCATTGAAACTCCTTGAGTCCCCCTCTTCTAGTTCAATCTCTATCGTGTTGTTTGTCCAACCTGTGAACACACCCTCAGACTCCATTCTCATGGTATATTTCCCAGGAAGGAGATTATCGAAACAGAATGATACAGAAGAATCATCAATATAATCCTCTAAACATTCAGAGTCATGGTAGTATGTGCTCAGGAAATTCTCATTGGTAACATTTCCATTGGTTTCATCAAATAAAGAAACAGTTACTATTTGTGATCCAAGACCATCATCCTCGAATTTACCCCAGACTAATCCGGGCTCTAAACCATCAGCAATGTTGTACTCCTCATTAGCTTGGAGGGCAGCTTTACCAGTGTAAGACTTGAGTTTGGTTTGGTGCCCATTTATTTCCGCAGTAATTTCGTATTCTCCTGGGGCCAGTCCTTCAAACTTGTAATCTCCAGCGAAATCAGTTGTCTCAGTGTGCGTGATTCCAGATCTTGTGTTTAGAGCAGTAACTTCTACGAGTTGTATTGCTTCTTCATTTGCTCCAAATGAGTTATCCTTGTTTGAATCCCAGTATAATTTTCCGCTTATAGTCGAAGGCTCAACCTCTATGTCTATATTGATTTCAGACGCAGCTTTACGCATTGCTTGTTCTTCTGATATTATTAGATTCTCCCTCGT
>CAYFGG010000049.1:0-5563 GCA_964342795.1 uncultured archaeon
GCTGTGTAGACGTATTCCATTTTTTTGCCTCCTTATTATCCGAATAAAGCTCCTAGGCCTGAGACTGCATCTTCTTCAGACACTTCCTCTTCCTCGTCTTCTTCGTCGTCCTCTTCTTTAGAGGATGATGCTTCTTCCACTGGCTCAGATGGTGCTTCTGCAGTGGCTGCAGCTGCATTACCAAGCATCTCTTTCAACTCATCATCGGCACCATCTCCAGCATGGCCGGCGACGCCAAGCATCGCACCATGGGCCTTCGCTAGAAGTGCCTTGATTGTTGAATCAGTGGGATATGCAGTTGATACTGCAACTGCCAAAGCATCGTTGTGTGCTTTGGATAGCAGTGGCTGCATTGTTGCCCCAGTGAAATACCGTGTGTTGAATGCAAGATTGAACGCTTGAGCTGTGGCAGATTGAACTTTTCCACGGAACTCAGATAGATCAATATCAAGTACATCTGAAAGATAGAATGTCTCTCCATCAAATGCACCTAACAATTGCATTCCTACGGTTATCGGATAAATCTCAAGTTTTGTAAGTGCAGCAGCAACCTCTGCGGTGATAACCTCACCCTCTGCCACTGCAGTGTGTTTCTTTCTAATAACAATTTTTCCCTTTTCAATTGCTGCAGGGAAACCAGCATTTTGGAAATCTCCTACAATCGGTCCAGCCGGGAAAGCTGTTGGCCCTTTCTCAATGACTATTTCTGACGGGGCTATCTCACCACCCTTAGCAGGTGCCTTGGTCTGTGATTCCATAAGCATCTGGAAAATCTTGAATGGGCTTTCTGTAGATGATAGCAAGGCAATCTGATGAGGTGCGAAAATATCAATAATTTGATCAACTCCCTTTTTGCTCTTTGAAGCGTCCTGTAAAGCCAATTTTAGAAGACGGTTACGGGACATCCGTAATTTGACACCCTTTTCACGAAGAGAAGAACGCATTGTAAGCATCTGTTTAGCTCCGATTCCAGATACATCTACTAGGCCTACAACAGGTGCTGACTGTACAAAATCATTGATTGCTGAAACTTCTTTGCGTTTCCAATCAGCAACGAAAGCTTCCGGTTTCATCCCAGCCTCACCGCCTTACCCATGCTAGTCTTTACCCAGATTGAAGCAATATTGTCCGTACCTCTATCAAGGTTTGATTCAACACGCTTCAGAATTGTTTCTAGATTATCTGCTAATTGTTCCTGCGACATGGAAACATTTCCAAAAGGAACGTGGAATGTAGGACGATCTTTAGAACGGACTGGGACCAAATTAGTCAAACTTTTTACTATTCTTGCAACATCTGCCTGTGGAGGCAACGGCCTAGGCATTTTACCTCGTGGACCCAAAACAACTCCAAGACTTTTACCGATACTGGCCATCAATCCGGTTTCTGCAATGAAAAAATCAAATCGGTTTGCTAGTTTTCTGGCTTCTCTCTTATTCTCAGCTAATTCATCAATCTCCTCTGGAGATATTACTGTATCTACAATTTTCTTTGATATTACGGCAGTTTCACCTTGAGCAAAAACTGCAACTCTTGCTGGTCTTCCTCTTCCATGAGGAAGTGCAACCTCTGCATTAATTCTCTTTTGAGGATTCTGAAGATCTACATCTCTAAGATTTATCGCAACTTCAACCGTCTCGACGAATTTTCGTTCTTTCTTCGACTCGATAACATCCGCGATAACTTGGTTTACCTTGTTTGATGCGATAATCTCACCTCCGTAGTTAAGCGAGACTGCGTCTCTCCTACGGTAACTCTTCGGAAACAGGTGCATATATAAAATTATTCAAAAATCATTCTTGAAAATTTTTTAAATAGAGGATATGAGATTCCCATTGGGTTTTAGAAGTGATAGAGGCCAGAAACGTCATAAAAAAATATGGAGCAGTTACTGCATTGGATGACTTTACAGTAGACATACCTGAAGGCAAAATTGGAATTCTAGGCCCTAACGGTGCTGGGAAAAGCACTTTCGTTAAAATTGCTCTTGGACTAATTGGAGCATCAAGTGGAGATATCACTGTTCTAGGTGAAAAGCTTACAAAAAATTCCATTGATATAAGAAGAAGAATTGGTTACATGCCTGAACATGATTGTATACCCAACTCAATGACAGGGATTGAATTTCTGATAGAAATGGGGCAATGCACAGGTATGGGCTTACAAGTCGCAACACAAAGAAGTCATGAGATTCTAAATCATTTGAAAATGGGAGATGAGAAATATCGTGAAATAAGTGAATACTCTGGGGGAATGCGACAAAAAATCAAACTCGCCCAGGGACTTATTCATGGACCTGATGTAATATTCCTAGATGAGCCGACGTCTGGGCTAGATCCAAAGGCTCGAAAAGAAATGCTAGACACAATAAATGGGCTAACTAAAGTAAGTAACACCAATGTCCTTCTCAGCACTCATATCCTGCATGATGTTGAAGTTGTATGTGATCATGTTATAATTGTAAATGAAGGAAAACTTCAGATGCAAGAAAGTGTTGAAAGCCTAATAGAACGACAAACTGATATAATTAGAATAAGAGTTGGTGGAAATGAAGAAGGATTTATCAATTCCCTAAAAAAGAAGAAAATCATAGTAAAAAACGATGGAAGAACACTTTTAGTTGACTACAAGACTGAAAAAACATTTGAGGAAATCATAGCTGCGGCTGTAAAGAATGATTGTCAATTGTATGAGATGGAAAGAATGCCCATGACAATGGATAACATCTATCTGGAGGTTGTAAAATGAAAGAGAAGGCGGAAGTTGCAGAGAAATATTCTGATTTTAACGCCTTATTGATGTCGAGAACTAAGATTGTTCTGGGGATGGGAATTAGACAATTTTTCAGATTGTTTAACAAGAAAAATCAATGGACGATAGCAATAGGAATTATACTCTATTTACTGGTCTTAATTCAAGTAGTATCTATCGCACTTCTTGGGGTTACATATCCCTGCGATGAATACGTCCTTGATGAGGCTGGCAATGTGGAAAAGGAATGTAGGACCATAGAATTCTATCAAGGATTTAGCAAAATGCTTGTGATACTCATAGCATGTCTAGCAAGTTCTGGACTAATTTCAAACGACTTGAAGAATGATTCTATACATCTGTATCTTTCCCGACCAATAAGCAGAACCGATTATCTGATTGCAAGATTCATTCCTATTTTCTTGCTTCTTATGATATACACTGCATTACCAAATCTTTTGGTCTACTTTGGTGAATTATATGATTCAGGCTTCGAAATGGACTGGCTAAAAGGACACAAATGGCTTCTTTTGGGAATAATATTTCAGGGAATGCTATACTCTTTTGCATATTCTATCATAGGACTAACATTTTCGGCTGCAATAAACAGAGAATCCTTCGCTGCAGGAGGATTCTTCCTATCGATATATGGATTACTGATAATAGTCGAATTTGCTCGTTTCTTTATTGAGAATGATGCCGTATTGATATTATCTATATCACATCAACTAGAATTGATTAGTTATGACATATATGATTTAGACTATTTTGTTTATAATCTTGATGAGGGTGGGAGGGTGCTCTTAGATCTTAACAGTCTTTGGATTTATGGTTCTTTTTTCTTAGTTATCGGTAGCTGTCTGGCTTTCCTACAGTGGACCATTTATCAGATGGAGGTCACAAAGTGAGCGAAATAATCCTGCAAAATGTGACGAAAAGTTATGGAAAGGTCCAAGGAATTTCAGACATAAACCTATCAATTGGCTCTGGGATAACAGGTATACTCGGACCGAATGGTGCAGGAAAGTCCACAACAATGAAAATCATTCTTGGACTTTCAAAACCATCTATAGGTAGAGTAACCGTCAATGGTATTGATCCTTTCACAGATTGGAAATCAAGGAAAAACATTGGATTTGCTCCTGAATACGATTGCTTCTACGAGCACATGACTGGAGTTGAATACGTTAGCTACTTCCTTAGGATGCATGATTTTGATGAGGATGAAGCTGAGAAAATAGCTGAGAAAGAACTTTCAGAGCTTGGCCTAGAAGAAGCGATGCATAGGAGAATAAGGACCTATTCAAGAGGAATGAGACAAAAAACAAAAGTGGCTAGGGCTACTGCTTTCAATCCAAGTATTTTAGTTTTGGATGAACCTTTCCAAGGTGCTGATCCTAGCACCAGACATTTACTGATGGACAAAATGAAGATATGGGCTGAGACGGGTAAAATAGTTCTAATTTCAAGTCATATTCTAAATGATGTTGAAAATTTGACTGACTCAATAGTATTGATTAATAATGGAAAAATGTTAGCCTCTGGAAATAGACATGAAATTAGAAAACTAATGGCAAATATTCCCAGAAAAGTCAATGTAATGCCTAATGACAAAAATAAAATGAGAGAAATGGCAAAGCGAATGTTAGATGAAGACTGGATAACATCTGTAAATATAAATGAAAAAGTGGGGGAAATTATCCTAGAAACAAATCAATCGGAGACATTCTATAGGGAACTGCCAAAAATCATTCAGAGAGAAAAAATAGGAGTAAAAAAGATAAATTCAGATGATGATTCCTTGGATTCACTTTATGAAAAACTAGTAGAGGGTGCTCAATGGAAATAAACAGCAACTTTTTTAGAAGATTCAAGAATCTTTTCCCTCCAATCTACAAAGATTGTACGCATAGAATAATCAAGAATAAGTTGACTTGGATAATGATTTTCATGTTGTTGTTGCCAACCGCCCTAGTATTCTACGGTGGGCTGATGGAATATGGTACATTTGGACTAGATGATAAGAGAGAGTCCGCAACCGTAGACGGAGACAAGGTCTACTATAATGAAAATGGAGAAGTCCTGCATGAATTTTTAGCCCTAGAAATCTTCTATGGATTCTCCACGGGGTTAGGTGAGCTACCGGGTTTTACGCTTGGATTGTTTGGAATATTATTGATTATTATGATTAGTTCCGAAATAATAGGTGAGGAATATACTGCTAAGACCATTAATATTCTAAGAACTACTCCAATAAGCCCATTTGAGATTCTAGCCTATAGATATCTGAGCGCCGTCATAGGAACAATAGTAATTCTAGGATCCTATACTATTCTATTTTACATACTGGTAATGCAATTTTCTGGAATCCATGGAATGATGGAGGAATTGGATGTGCTAGGTTTAGTGCTTAAGCTAATTATTCTAGAGGCAATAGCCTTCGTAGGAATCTTCTGTATGATTGCTGTTTACACAAACAGAGCATTCATAATTTCCTTCGCCTACTGGTTGTTGTGGGAGGGATTCATACCCATTTTAGCGCCAAATATAGTTCAAAAATTAACTGTAAACCATTATCTGAATTCTATCGAATTCGAAGGTGCAAAGGCATTAGGATGGGATATTAGCGAATCCACTTATTTCCTAGAAGACAGAGCTGGAGAGAGTATAGCTACTGATCCTTTGGCAGCCACATTTGTCTTCTTGTTTATTGCATCTTTAACTTTACTATTGGGATCACTAGGAATAGCTAATAGGCAATTCTAAAGTTTTATTAAAAGGTCAAAATAGGAAGAACTCCAATGGCTAAAAG
>CAYFGG010000050.1:0-5542 GCA_964342795.1 uncultured archaeon
TCACCATAAGTAGAATTTGCTTCAGTAGAATTAGCTATCCATTTATCCACAGCAGCCTTAAGTTCGTCTCTGTTTTCAGGTTGGAAAGTTTGGAAGGGACAAGAACTAGACCAGTCGTATGGCCAGTTTTGATTAGAGCTGTATTCTGTGTGAATTGCACATTTATTTTCATCGGATAATGCATTTGTATTAAGGAACATATTATCCATAGCAGTAACACTAGATACGTCCCAGCTTGAGATATCCTGATTAAAAGAATCAGCATTAAGGAACATGCGCTGCATATTGTTCACATTTGAAACATCCCATGAACTGATATCTTGATTAAAAGAAGAAGCAGATTGGAACATATCCATCATATTGGTCGCACTTGATACATTCCATGAACTAAGGTCTTGATCGAAGTGTTTGTTGTTATAGAACATTCGCTCCATGGCAATTACATTTGAAACATCCCAAGAACCGATATCTTGATTAAATATACTGTTAGATCCCAAAAACATATTTGCCATCGTTACAACATTTGAAACATCCCAATTACTTATATCTTGATTGAATCCTGCATCTTTAAACATTCGATACATATTCGTTACACTAGATACATCCCAGTTACTTATATCATCATTGAATGTTTGTTTATCTTTGAATAAGTCTTGCATATCTGTAATCAGAGATACATCCCAGGTATTGATATCACCATAAGTAGCAGTTGCGTCACCATTGTCACCTATCCACTTGTCCACAGCCGTTTGGAGCTCTTCCTTGGTTTGAGGTTGGAATACAATCGTATCGGACGCGGGCTGTTCCTTCCAGTAATAAGTAATATCAACCCATTGACCGTTCACTTCTGTAAAATAGAATATTAACTCGCTACTATTTTCGATAGAGTAAGATATACAATTCCAAGAAGCATTGCTGTTCACTTTCAGACAAATTTCAGTCTCCGCAATTACTTCATATATGGGTCCGGAATTACTTGCTACCGTCCCGTCTATCTTTAATTCTTTATAACTATTGATAGTATATCTAACTTTAGCATCTTCTAGTTGGAATCTCCAAATAGTTTCTTCAGATACACGTTTAGCCATATCTTCACATGCTTTTATTGTAGCTTCATCAGAGAGAGTTATTACATCATCTTCGAGAGAATAAGCAGAGGGTTCTCCTTCAATATGAAACATTTTACACCACTTTTCCATATGGCCGTTTTCAATGTCATCAAAAACAGCAAGAAGGGCATTTCTAGGACCTTCATTTTCATCAACAATCTCTTCGACTAAATCCGAATCCACCTCATCAACACATCCTGTAAATGGCGTTAGAATCAGGCAAATTACCATCAGATAGGCTTTGCTCATAGAATCTGAGTGAAATATCCGTACTATATGAACCTATCTTTGATTTTCTGATTTTCTTGATAAATATTGATAATAGTGTAAAGTATCTGCTTTAAATGATTCATAAACGGGCGTTCCCTCAACTCCTGCAAAGGTTTCGAAACTTTTTCGCATTGTTATAGGCACTTTTTCTCTAATTGCTTTTGCTTTCGCATCATTTATGTCATCTAATGCTGCCAAAACCTCATTTGTAATGTCTTTTTTCGTTATTATTTCGAATTTTGCCTCTTCAAAAGATGAATTAACTGAATTTATAGTACTCTTATCTCGAAAATCAGTCCAGCAGAAAAACCCTCCCGGTTTTAAAACACGATATGCTTCATTAACAAATTTTTCCATATTCCCATAGCAATGTGAAGATTCTACGTTGTAAATTACATCCTGAGAATTATCTTCTAGTGGAAGATTCTCGGCATTGCCAACTTCGAAAGAAAGATTAGTTTGGGAAGCATACCATTCATTCGCTAATTTGACCGCGTCTTTAGAGAAATCAAAACCTATCAACTTTTTAGGTTCATATGTTTTAGCAATCCAAGAAGCTCCACCACCACGCCCTGATCCAACTTCAACAATTTCTTTACCATTTAGATTAACATCACGAATGTTCATATTGTACAATTGGATAAAGAGCCGATTTGGTTCATCTTCTTTTGATAATTTCAGTTCTTCATTATCTTTGTAACCATAATTCATGAACCGAAAATCACCTCTTTCGTGTGCTTTTGCTAATCTTTGATACCACCATTTCCACATCCAATTTCGCATACGCCCGGGAGAAAATCGTAATAGAATTGCGAAAATCCGTGCAGGTATTCCCATTGCCATATTATTTACAGTAAGTTAGATAATTTTTCCTTTATGGAATCTGTACCTAGACCTTGATGCAGTATTTGTTCCTCCTGCCCACAATTCCCAGGTCTAGTTGTTCCCATGTAGTCATATCTTGGTGAAAAACCTCGTTCTAACAACCAAGTACCGAAGCGAACTCCTAATCCAGTTCTGGAATTCAGACTTTCTATAACTGTTACAAAAGGTGAATTCCCTATACGTTGCATCATTTCTTCATCTACAGCATTCAAAGTTACCTTGTTGATTAATCCGATTTTGACTCCACTTTCCCTGAATTCTTCAACAACATGTAGACATCTGTGCAACATGTCTCCATAAGAGATAATCCATCCTGCATCTCCATCCCTGATAACTTCATCAACCCCTGGAGTGAATTCGTATCCACTGCCATAGTAATCTTGTCCATTCTCATCGAATATGGCCGGAGTCTTGGAACGATTAGAGAATACGAATCTTATTCCATGGTCGTGGAATATTCGCTTGATTACGGCATCCATCTGGTTGATATCTGCTGGAAAGTAGAGTCCAGTACTGCTTCCTTCTTCCACATAATTGTCTGCAAAGAAATTGTTAAGTCCAAAATGACAGGTATTATCAGACATATTGTCAACACCAGCATGTGAGAAATGCGCTAGAACATTAGCCTCATTCAATCGTGACATAGTAATCTCAGATATGACCATCTCCATGAACGCCGAGAACGTCGCAAAAATTCCGAGATTACCTTCTTTGGAACCAAAACCGGCTGCTGCCAGATAATTTCCTCTTTCTTGGACACCTGCACTAGTGAAACAACCCGGAAATTCCTGTCTAATCGCAGTCAAACCCACAGATCCTTCCAGATCTGAATCAAAAGCATGCACTTTCTTTCTATCAGCTTCTGACATTTCTCTAAGAATATTTGCTACAGACGCACCGAATTGTTTTCGACAAGCTCCTTTTTCTCCGGAACCTTTGAATTCTATTGTAGCCATCTCTCCTTTTGCCGCAGCAATCTTTTCAAGGCACTTGACTGCTTCAGAATGCCCCCTTTCTGCCAAATATTTCACTCCAGTATCAAAAGGAATCACGTCGTGTAAGTTACTGGTACCTTCTAGATCTGGTATTCCTGGCCCCATCACTCTTTTACAGATTACAGCGACAGGCCCTTTAATCTTCAGACATTCTACTATAGAATCATAGACACTAGCATACTCTTCCCCATTGCATGTAAAAGTCTTGAATCCGTGCCCCTCCAATGTTTTACCAACATCAAATCCGGACATGTAATTTTCAGGATGTCCTGCAATTGTTACATTATTATCGTCAATAATCCATTTGACATTGAGATTGTTTGCTACAGCTAATCTTGCAGCTTCCGCATCATTACCTTCCATCTGGGAACCATCTGAACCAAACATCACTACGGCTTTCTCAGGATTTGCCATAGCAACCCCATTGACATGCCCTGCAGCATGACCTAGTCTTCCTGTAGAAAAATCAATACAATCCAGAAGTTCCGGCTCTGGATGTCCTGCTAATCCAGATCCATATTCCCTATAGTGCAATAATTTTTCAGAGTCTAATTTTCCTCTTATCGCACCCCTGACATATTGTAGAGCAGAACGATGGCCAGCTTCGTCAAAAAATTCGTTGTGTATGTTAGTTCCACCATCTCTCAATGCATCAATTATCAAGACTTCTGGTACAATGTCATATGGTCCGCCAGTATGCCCCCCAATACCTTTCGCTCTAGCAATCGCAGTGGTAGCTACAATAGCATCCCTCATCAATTCAATATTCTTTCCAAGCACTTCTAGTTCATCATTAGTTATTCCATTGTCAATGCTAAGTTTCAATTCTACAAATTTACTAAGTTCTAGTGGAAAAGCCATTGCCGGCGCATATCAGAATGAGTCCTTAAGCTTTAGGGGTAATCTGTTCAATTTTTGATACTGAGAACATCAGACTTTCCTTCATCAATAATTGCAAGGGCCGAAACTGGAAATGGTTTACCACATGCAGCACCTAAAACTGAATTATTTCCTTTGAAATGGTGAACGGCAATTTTCTCCTGTTTCAGATTCACAAGCGAATCATCAGGGCAATTTGAAGCGATGATTACTAGTTTTGCATTCCCAGACTCCACGGTTTTAGATACTTGGCTAGTTCCAAGTTGTACATTTCCAGTATCTATTGCAGCTCTTAGAGATTTGTTAAGATCCATCTATTTTTTTACCTTACCCTTTTTTTTTGGTTTGTATATGGCACTTACAGCACCAGTACCCAGATGTACTGGTTGTCCTACAATAATATTCTCTGCAACACCAGTCAGGACATCAGACTCTCCAGTTAGTCCTGCTTGTAGTAGATGAGTTGAAGTAATTTCGAAGGCTGCTCTAGCTAAAACAGAGACTTTCGCTCCTGAAATACCATGTCTCCCTATAGCTTGTATGGCGCCATTGTTAGTCATCACATCAGATACTAACATATTGTGCCTGTGGTCAACAGAAAGCCCTTGCTCCGATAGAGTTTTATGAAGTTCATCGGCTATTGAAATGCGCGCAGCCTCAATTCCTAAAACCTCCGCTACTTCGTGTATTGAATTGGAATTTGTTCTGGTTGGATCAACACCTGGCACTTCTAGAATCGCTTTCAAATCTGAACCTTCTGTAAATATAACGTATTCATTACCTTCTTTTCTTACAATAGCTCTTTTTATATTTCCGATACCATCAACCATAAGATGGCTGACTTTATCTTCAAGCAAGTAAAGTTTCTTGAAAGAGACGTCCTCTTCTTCAAGAATAATTACTCCTTTTTCAATTGTCATTTTATGTTTCAGCCGCCCTCTCTTTTTGATTCTAGATGCTAGTTCATCTATAGATAATCCATTATTCTTGAGAACTTTTGCATCAGGCTCAATCAATACTCTTAGATTGGTAATATCTGTATAAATCTTAGCCAATTGAGAAACTGATTTCGCTTCAATGAAAGAAGCAATTTCGAGTGCTTTTTTTTCTTTACTTGAAATTTCAGGATTGAGATAAACTTCCATAATTGGAGTTTTTGGAACCCTTCTTGCATCAACAATCTCAATTAATCTTGGAAGACCAAGCGTAACATTCATCTCAGCTACACCAGCATAGTGGAAAGTACGCATAGTCATCTGCGTTCCAGGTTCTCCTATAGATTGTGCAGCAACAACTCCGACAGCTTCCGTAGCATCTACTTGGTTTTTCGTGTACTGGGAAATAGTTTCGTCTACAACTTTTTCAATTTGTTTTGGCTTCAAATTGTTAGAAATACTTTTTTCA